>DATGZZ010000027.1:0-2807 GCA_035296945.1 Reyranella sp. | reverse complement strand
ACCACGGTCAGGCCCGGATAGTGCGCGAAGGTCGACTGCGGGCTCTGGGAGTGCTGCGCACCCTGCCCCCAGCTGCGGCCGACGACGATGCGGATCAGCATCGGGCAGCGCATCAGGCCGCCGAACATGTAGCGGTACTTGGCGGCCAGGTTGATGATCTGGTTCATCGCCAGGAAGGAGAAGTCGGCACGGATGTGCGTCGTGATCGGATAGTCGCCAACCAGCGAAGCGCCGATCGCCACGCCCGTCATGCCTTCTTCCATCAGCGGCACGTCGAACACGCGCGATGCGCCGTATTTCTCGGCGAGCCCGGTGGTCGAGCCGAAGATGCCCTTAAAGTCGTCGACGCCCTGCCCCATGATGAAGACGTTGGCGTGGTCCGCCAGCGCCGCATCCATGGTCTCGAGCAAAGCGCCGGCATAGGACAGCACGCGCGTGCCCTGCTCGGGTTTGACTGCAGCGATGCTCATCAGATCACGTCCGTCAGCAGTTCAGCGCGACCGGGCGCCGGGCTCGCCTCGGCGAAGGCGACGGCCGCTTCGATCTCACGGTCGATCTCGGGGCGGAGCGCTGTGGCGAGCTTGGCGTCGACGATCAGCGGATCGCGGCGCTTCCAGACATCGACGCCGTCGCTGGTGCGATAGTTGAAATGAAAATCCTCGCCGACGCCGACATGCTCCTTGTAACGCGACGTGGCGATCTCGAGCACGAACGGCTCGCCTGCCCTCACTCTGGCCGCAGCCTCGAGCGTGGCCTGGCGGATCGCCAGCATGTCCCAGCCTTCCTCGACCCGGCGCGAGGCGATGCCGAACGACGCGGCATGCTCGGCCAGGCGATAGGACTGGCGCACCGGCCGATGGCTGTGCACGGCAAGGCCGTTGTCCTCGCACAGGAACAGTACCGGCACCTTCATCAGCGCGGCAAAATTCAGACTCTCGTGATAGACGCCCTCTTCGGTCGCACCGTCGCCGAACACCGCCACGGCGATCTGCGAAGTGCCGCGCCGCTTGAAACTCAGCGCCGCGCCGACCGCGTGCGGGATCGTGCTGGCCACCACCGCCGACGATCCCATGAGGCCGACCTCAGGAGCGGCCAAATGCATGGAACCCGCCTTGCCGCCCGAGACGCCGCCCGTGCGGCCGTACAGCTCGGCGAACATGGCATCGAGCGGGCCGCCCTTGGCGATGTAGAAGCCGTGGCTGCGGTAGGTCGCGAAGACCAGGTCGTCGGGCTTCAGCCCGTCGCAGACGCCGACCGCGACGGCCTCCTGGCCGATCGACAGATGGACCGGGCTCTGGATCTTGTCGGACGGATAGAGCTCGATGATCCGTTCCTCGACCAGCCTGATCAGCAGCGCCGTCCGGAACAGCCGGCGATAGATCGCTTCATCCTTCACAGACAGACGCTCCCCGGCGTTGCTTCTGGGCAGCCGACTGCTAACGGAGGCCGCGCCATCTGGCAATTGTTCAAAAGGCGCGGCTCTGGCCGCCATCGACCGCAATGTTGGCGCCGTTCACCAGGCTCGCCTCGGCCGAACACAGGAAGGCCACCACGGCCGCCACTTCCTCCGGCGTGCCCAGCCGACCGAGCGGATATTCCTGGTCGACCATGCGCCGGAAGCCTTCGGGATCGCGCTTCTGCTCGTCCTCAAAGCCGGTGCCGGGGATGGAGATCCCTCCCGGCGCCACCGAATTGAAGGTGATGCCGTCGCGCACCAGGTAGGCCATGGCCGACAACGACTTCATGAGGCCGGTCTCGGCCGCCTTGGCCATGGTGAACCACGGCCGGCCGATGCCTTCCTTGCCGCCATAGATCGAGGTGATGGTGACCACGCGTCCCCATTTGCCGCGGCGCATGTGCGGCAGGGCGCGCCGCGTGAAACGGACCGCCGCCATGGCGTTCTTTTCGTAGACCTCGCCCCAGACAGCCATGTCGGTGTCTTCGACGATCTCCTTGCCCCAGCGTCCGCCGCCGCCGACGTTGTTGACCAGGATCTGCACCCCGCCCCATTCGCGATCGACCACGTCCATCACGCGATCGGCGGCCTCGGCTTCGAGGAGGTCGGCCGCGACCGTCAGCAGCTTAACGTCATGGGCCTTGAGCTCCGCCATCGCCGCGTCGAGCCGCTCCTGCGAGCGCGAGCAGATGGCGACATGGCAGCCTTCCGACGCCAGCCGCTTGGCTGTCGCCAGCCCGATGCCGTGACTGCCGCCGGTCACCAACGCGAACTTCCCGGAGAGCCCGAGATTCATTGGACCGCGGGCCTCCAGGCCCGCTCATGAAGTGCGGGCCTGGAGGCCCGCGGTCCAATGAGACTCATCCTAGAACGGGCCTCGGAAGCGCCGCTCGTGGCTGAAGAAGTCCTGGCCGTCGAGGTTGGCCGCTTCCAGTCCCAGCATGTCCTCGACGGCGTGCACGATCGTCTTTGCGTTGGGATAGAACTCGTTCTCGAGCTCGCGCACGGTCGGAGCAGGTGTGTGGGCAAAGCCGATGCGCTTGACCGGCGCCTTGAGCTTGCCGAAGCACTTCTCGTTGATGCGGGCCGACAGCTCGGCACTGAACCCTGAGTCAACCCAGTCGCAATCGGCGATGATGCAGCGCCCGGTGCGCTTGACCGATTCCATGATCAGGTCCTCGTCGAGCGGCGCCAGGGTGCGGGGATCGACGATCTCGATCGACACGCCGCGCTTGGCAAGGATGTCGGCCGCCAGCCGTGCCTCGACGTTCATCCAGGAGAGGCCGACGACCGTGACGTCCTTGCCCGGCCGCAGGATGCGCCCGACGCCGAGCGGGATCTCGTACGGCTC
>DATGZZ010000026.1:0-4857 GCA_035296945.1 Reyranella sp. | reverse complement strand
ATAGGGCGCGATCTGCGGCCTGGGCCGAAGGGCGCCGGCACTGGAAATGTTGATGATCGAGCCGCCCTCGCCCGCCGCCATGCGGCTGCCGACCAGGGACATCAGGCGGAACGGGCCCTTGAAGTTCAGCGACACGATGCGGTCGAAGAGCTGCTCGGGCGTCTCCAGCGACGAGGGCGCCAAGGGCGACGAGCCGGCATTGTTCACCAGGATATCGACCTTGCCGAAGGCTGAGTAGGCCGCGTCTACAAGCCCGTCGAGATCCTGCCAGTTGGCGACGTTGCAGGCATGGGTCTCAGCCTTGCGGCCGAGCGCGCGGACCTCGGCGGCGACCTTTTCGCAGGCATCGAGCTTGCGGCTGGTGACAAAGACATCGGCGCCGTGGGCCGCGAAAGCCTTGACCATCTGGTAGCCCAGGCCACGGCTGCCGCCGGTCACCAGGGCCACTTTGCCTGTAAGATCGAAGTAGTTGGTCATGCCCCAACTCAAGACGTTTGACGCTGGCATGTCACTTGCTAAGTGTAGCTGTAGAGCGGAATTGGCGGGTCGGCATGAGCATACACGTCGCGCTGCATCATCGAACGACCTACACGTACGACCGGCTCGTGGCGCTGGGGCCACAGGTCGTGCGCCTGCGTCCCGCCCCGCATTCCCGCACCGCGATCCTGTCCTATTCGCTGCGGATCGAGCCCAAGCAGCACTTCATCAACTGGCAGCAGGATCCGCAGGGCAATCATCTGGCGCGGCTGGTCTTTCCCGAGAAGACCGATCGCTTCGAGGTCGTGGTCGACCTGGTCGCCGACATGACGGTGATCAATCCGTTCGACTTCTTCCTCGAGCCCGACGCCGAGCAGTGGCCGTTCGCCTACGATCCCTCACTCGCCGCCGAGATCGCGCCGTTCCGCAAGGTCGAGCCGCCCGGCCCGTTGTTGTCGGCATGGCTCGCCAAGGTCGATCGCAACAAGCAGCGCACCGTCGATTTCATCGTCGGCCTGAACGCACGCCTGCAGAAGGACATCGGCTACATCGTGCGCCTCGAGCCGGGGGTGCAGAGCTGCGAGGAGACGCTCGGCCTCGCCAAGGGGTCGTGCCGCGACAGCGGCTGGCTTCTGGTCACCATCATGCGCCACCTCGGCTTCGCCGCGCGCTTCGCCTCGGGCTATCTGATCCAGCTCATGCCCGACGAGAAGCCGCTCGACGGACCGGAAGGCCCGACGCACGACTTCACCGATCTCCATGCCTGGTGCGAGATCTACCTGCCGGGCGCCGGCTGGATCGGTCTCGACCCGACCTCGGGCCTGCTGACCGGCGAAGGCCACATCCCGCTCGCCTGCACGCCCGAGCCGTCGAGTGCGGCGCCGATCGAAGGCGCGGTCGAGGAGAGCGAGGTCGCCTTCTCCTACGGCATGAAGGTGACGCGCGTGCGCGAGACGCCACGCACCACCAAGCCCTACAGCGACGAGCAGTGGGCCAAGCTTCTAGCCGTCGGCGAGGCGATCGAGAGCGACATCGGCAGGCACGACCTGCGGCTCACCATGGGCGGCGAGCCGACCTTCGTGTCGATCGACGACATGGACGGCGCGGAATGGAACACGCTGGCGCTGGGGCCGGAGAAGCGGCGCAAGGCCGGCGTCTTGTTCCGCAAGCTCGCCGACCGCTTTGCCACGGGGCCCCTGCTGCATTTCGGCCAGGGCAAGTGGTATCCCGGCGAGCAGTTGCCGCGATGGTCGCTCAACTGCCACTGGCGCAAGGACGGCCAGGCGATATGGCGCGACGCCCATCTCTATGCGGTGGAGGACAAGCCGACTGGCGCGACGCCGGAACTGGCGCATCGCTTTGCGCTGGCCTTCGCGCAGCGCCTGCAGCTCGATCCCGGCTACCTGTTCGGGGCCTTCGAAGACACCTGGTACTACCTGTGGCGCGAACGGCGACTGCCCAGCAACGTCGCGGTCGACGAAGCCAAGGTGAAGGATCCGCTGGAACGCGAGCGGCTCGCGCGGGTGTTCGAGACAGGACTGGAGACCGCCGTCGGCACCGTGCTGCCCATCCAGCGCGAGCACAACGGACGCGGCCGCTGGCGCAGCGGACCGTGGTTCCTGCGTTCGGAGAAGTGCTACCTGATCCCGGGCGATTCACCCCTGGGCTACCGCCTGCCGCTCGATTCGCTGCCGTGGGCGACGGCGCAGGACACCGACTTCATCGCCGACCCCGACCCGATGGCGCCGCATCCGGCCCTGCCGCCGCTCGACGCCTTCCGCCGCGCCCCGGTGCTGCGCCGCCAGGAACGCGGCTTGCCGGCCGACAGCAACGGCGACGGCGACACCCGGCGCGAGGCCTGGCGGCGTGCGCTGGCACCGGATCTCGGGCTGCGTCCCGGCGTCGGCCACTCGGCCGGCAACATCGTGCGCACCGCGATCTCCTTCGAGCCGCGCGACGGCCATCTCTTCGTCTTCATGCCGCCGACCGAGCGCACCGAGGACTATCTCGACCTCGTCACCGCGATCGAGGACACCGCCGAGGAGCTCGGCCAGCCAGTGTTCATCGAGGGCTATCCGCCGCCCGGTTCCGATCCGCGCCTGCAGAGCTTCAGCGTCACGCCCGATCCTGGAGTCATCGAGGTCAACATCCATCCCTCGATGAACTGGCACGAGCTCGTGACCAAGACGGAGATCGTCTACGAGGAAGCGCGCACGACGCGGCTGGGCGCCCAGAAATTCATGATCGACGGCCGCCACACCGGCACGGGCGGTGGCAATCATGTGACCCTGGGCGGACCGTCGGCCGCCGACTCGCCGCTGCTGCGCCGGCCCGACCTGCTGAAAAGCCTTTTGGGCTACTGGCTCAACCATCCCTCGCTGTCCTACCTGTTCTCCGGCCTGTTCATCGGCCCGACCAGCCAGCATCCGCGCGTCGACGAGGCGCGCAACGATGCGCTGCACGAGCTCGAGATCGCCTTTCGCCAGATCAAGCCCGGCGAACAGACGCCGCCCTGGCTGGTCGACCGCGTCTTCCGCAACCTCCTGGTCGATGCCACAGGCAACACCCATCGCACCGAGTTCTGCATCGACAAGCTGTTCACGCCCGACGCCGCCTCGGGCCGGCGCGGCCTGCTGGAACTGCGCGCCTTCGAGATGCCGCCGCACTGGCGCATGAGCGTGGCCCAGCAGGCGCTGCTGCGCGGCCTGGTCGCCAGGTTCTGGGACCGGCCCTACGAGCGCACGCTGACGCGCTGGGGCACGCGGCTGCACGACGACTTCATGCTGCCGCACTTCGTCTGGCAGGATTTCTCCGACGTGCTGGCCGATCTCGCCGAAGCCGGCTACCGCTTCTCACCCGACTGGTTTGCGCCGCATTTCGAGTTCCGCTTCCCCAAGATCGGTGAGGTCGCGCAGCGCGGCATCGAGCTGGAACTGCGCCATGCACTGGAACCCTGGCACGTGCTGGGCGAGGAGCCGGGCGGCGGCGGCGCGGTGCGCTATGTCGACAGCTCGGTCGAGCGTCTGCAGGTCAAGGCCGTCGGCCTGAACGAACAGCGCCACGTCATCGCCTGCAACGGCTGGCGCCTGCCCTTGCGCGCCACCGGCACGGTCGGCGAGTACGTCGCGGGCGTGCGCTATCGCGCCTGGCAGCCGGCCAATGCGCTGCATCCCACCATCGGCATCCACGCGCCGCTCGCCTTCGACATCCACGATTCCTGGAATGGCCGGTCGCTGGGCGGCTGCAGCTATCACGTCGCCCATCCCGGCGGCCGCAGCTACGACCGCATGCCGGTCAACGCCAACGAGGCCGAAGCCCGCCGCCGCGCCCGCTTCTTCCCGATCGGCCATTCACCGGGCGACATGCCCGAGCCCAGGCCGATCGACAATCCGGAGCATCCGCTGACGCTGGACCTCAGGCGGGCTTAGCGGCCTTGCCTCTCATTTCCTCCCCCGTCTTACGGGGGAGGATACAGGAGGGGGAGAGCCACTCAGGCGATCTCTCCGACTCCTTGATCTGAAATGGGCCGACGTTTCGAGTGGGGCCTGCCCCCTCCTCTATCCTCCCCCGTATGACGGGGGAGGAGGTATGAGGCCCCATAGACCCCGCCCTCTCCCCATGCGATTCTGGCCCTCCTGTTCCCTTCTCCCGCGGACCCATGGAGTCTTTGCGCGGCCTCTCCTCCTCGCCGGCAAGCGCATATGACGAGCTGGTCACCGGCCAGAAGTCGATCCGCTACCATTGGCAAGGCATCCTGAGCGTCATCCGCGCGCTGCCCGGCGGGCTGGGCGAGCGCGTCGAGAGCGCGCGTCGCCAGCTCGAGGACTCGGGCGCCACGGTCAACCTGCTGGACGACCGCGGCGCGCCACGCTGGGCGTTCGACCCGCTGCCCTTCGTGGTCACGCCCGACGAATGGTCGGAGATCGAAAGCGGCGTCGTCCAGCGCGCCCGCCTGCTCGACGCCGTGCTGGCCGACGTCTACGGCCCGCAGACGCTCCTGCAGGACCAACTGCTGCCGCCGATGCTGGTCCACGCCAACCGGCATTTCCAGCGGCCCTGCCGCGTTACCGACGGCAAGGCGCCGCCCCGCTACCTCGCCCACTACGCCGTCGACCTGGTGCGATTGAGCAACGGCCGTTGGCACGTGCTGGCCGACCATACCGAAGTGCCGTCGGGCATCGGCTATGCCATCGAGATGCGCCGCGTGCTGGCCAGAAGCCTGCCCGAGGCCTTTCGCTCGATCCCGGTGCGCCATCTGCGGCCGTTCGTCGACTGCTGGCATGATTCGCTGCTCGCCATGGCGCCGGCCGGCATGGCCCAGCCCAACATGGCGGTGCTGACGCCGGGTTCGTTGTCGACGACCTATTTCGAGCATGTCTA
>DATGZZ010000025.1:0-4867 GCA_035296945.1 Reyranella sp. | reverse complement strand
TTGAGGGAGGCGGCCTGAGGGTCAAGGCACGACGAAGTACTCGTAATCGTACACGGTGCGGAAACCTTGCGCGGCGTAGAGCGGCATCGCCGCTTCGTTGGTGGCGACGACCTGCAGATAGGCAAAGCGCGCGCCGTGCCGCCACGCCCAGGCGTAGAGGCTCTCGGTGACCTTGCGCGCCAGCCCGCGGCGTCGCGCCTGCGGCATCACCAGCACGTCGAACAGGCCCATGTGGTCGCCCTGCACGGCGCCGATCGCCATGGCCATCGGTTGCCCCGCCGCCTCGACGAAGGCGAAGCCCGCAGGGGCCGCGATCGATGTCAGCATGCGGCGCATGGTGTCGCGATGCTCCGGGCGCACCGGGCTGTAGGTGCAGAAGGCCTCGATCCAGGCGGCCGACGGCGCGCCCTGGATCGATACCTCCGGCGACGCGGCCGAGCCCGGATCGAGAGGGCAGACCTGCAGGAGGCTGCGCTCGATCGGGCGATGACCGCGCCTGGCCAGCAGATCGACCATGGCGGGCGGCGCCAGGGGCGTCAGCCGCCAGATCGGGCGCTGATCGCGCTCCCGGTAGGCCGCTTCCAAGGCATCCAGTGTGCTGCTGCCGGTCTGAATATCTGGCCCTAAGGCATTGATTGAGTTGGCTCTTTTTGTGTAGCCGCCGGCGAAGCGCAGGCGCCAGCCGGCGACGTCGCGGCTTTCCAGGGCGGGCCAGCCGGCAAAAGCCAGCTCTTCCAGCCGCCGAACATGGGAAAGATCGGAAGACGATGACAACATGCAGGAAATCTGCTAGCTTAAAGACAAGTAATAACAATCATTTATTTTACCTCCTGCAAGTCATACATGAATTTCGACATCCCCTCCGTCGACGTTCGTGCTTGCTGGCAGCCACCCGCCCTGCGTTCCTCCCACGCATTCGGTCACTGGCTGCCAGCGATCTTCCTGCTCATCGTCGTCCTGCCGTGGCTGTTGAGCGGCTGTGGCGGCAGCAGCAGCAGCACGGGCTATGCCGACCGTCCGCCGTCCGATCGTGTCGCCTATACCGCGTGGCAGGAATGGACCCGGTTCGGCCGCTCGACCGTCGTCTATGGCGGTCAGGTCAACGGCTATGTCAATCGCAGCGGCGTCAGCGAGCGCAGCGAGCCGCTCGCCAGCAAGATCGGCGACTACTGGGGAAGCTGCGGCCATCCCAACTGGAACGGCCGCAATTCCAGCCGGCCGTGGTCGGGCGCGTTCGTTGCCTGGACCATGAGTCACTCCGGTATCAGCGCCGCCGACTTCCCGCGCGACGGCCGGCACGGCGGCTACCTGGCCTCGCTCTACGACCGCCAGCAGCAGCGCGGCGGCCGCGCGGCTTTCACCCTGCACGCGCCCAACGAATATTCGCCCAAGCCTGGAGACCTCGTCTGCACCGGCAGCGCCGGCCCGACCTGGCGGCATGCCGATTCGCGCACCGCGCGGCGGCGCATCGACAGCACCGCCAACCATTGCGACGTCGTCACCGACGTGCGCGGCCGCTACGTGCACGCGATCGGCGGCAACGTGAAGGACAGCGTGACCATGAGCCTCTATCCCGTCGATTCGCGCGGCCGGCTGGTGCCGTTCGCCGGCAAGACATGGTTCATGGTGGTGGAGAAGCGCGTCTGACCGCGAGCGCCGCAGCGGCGCCCAGCACAGCGATCGCGAGCAGCAGCATCGGCGCGAACGACCAATCGGTCCAATCGACCCACACGGCGAGCAGCGGCGGCCCGGCCAGCGAGCCCAGGCTGCCGGCCTGCGCCACCAGGCCGTTGATCGGGCCGATGGCGCGCGGGTTGCCGGCAACCAGGGGCACCGACGCGAAGGTCGCGGCCGGCACCAGCCCGCCGATGGCGAACGACAGCGCGAAGCCGACGACGGTCAGGGGCAGCGGCAGCACCGTGAAGCAGATGGCGGCCAGGGCCATCGAGCCCAGCAGGCCGATCGCCGCGAGCCGGCCGGGCGACACGCCGGTGCGCATCAGCGAGCCGGCCAGAAGGCTGCCGGGAATGCCGAAGGCGGTGGCGATGGCGGCAATGCGCCCGGCGTCGGCGGGTTCGAGCCCGCGGCGCTCGACCAGCCAGGCCGGCAGCAATCCGGCGACCGCCAGGAAGAGCAGGGCGAAGCAGAAGAAGGCGGCGGCAAGCGGCAGGGAAGCGGCAAGCGCGCCGGCCGGCGGCTTCTCCTCGCCGCGCGCCACGCCGCCGTCGCGAGGCAACGCGACGACCGTGACGATCACCGCGGCGGCCAGCAGCACGAGATCGACCGCGAAGATCGTGCGCCAGCCTCTGTCGGCGAAGCCCGCGGCGGCGAGGCCGGCGAGGGCGATGCCGGTCGGCACGAAGGTGCCCCACAGCGACAGCGTCATCGGCTGATGGCGCGGCTCGGCGGTCGCAGCCATCAGCGAGGGCCCGGCCACGACGACCAGCAGATAGCCGATACCGGCCAGCGTGCGGCCGGCGAGCAGCGTGGCGGCATCGCTGGCGGCGGCGCACAAGGCCGCGGCGACGGCCATGATCGCCAATCCGATGGCGAGCGCGCGGCCATGCCCGATGCGCTGCGACCACCCGCCCGCGGGCAGGCCGAGCACGGCGCCGACCAGGGTGATGACCGACACCGCCGTGCCGGCGCCGGCCAGCGACAGGCCGAGGTCGCGCTGCAGCTCGGGCACCAGCGGCGGCACGACGCCGAGCTGTCCCGCCGCCAGCACGCCGATGGCGTAGAGCAGGGCGATGCGCGACCAGGAGGTGGTCATGGCGGCGACGTTAGGGACGAGGAAGGCGATCGCCTACGAATAAAATATTCATGGGAGCGCGGGCCTCTGGCCCCTCATGAATGCGGGCCAGAGGCCCGCGCTCCCTTAGAGCGACGTCACCAGCCGGGCCAGGGTGCCGTCGCTGAGCTGCAGGCGCTCCCACACCAACACGCCCGGCTCGATCGGCACGATCGCGCTGTCGTTGGCGCCGTTGTCGAAGCTCACCTGGGCCACGCCGTCGTCGTACCAGCCGAGCTCGCCCAGCCGGCTCTCGGCGGCGCGGATCTCGTCGGTGGCGTAGCGCCACAGCGACTGGCCGCGCATCTCGGCGAGGTCGGCCGCCCAGTTGACGACGCGCGGCGGCGAGGCGGCGAGAAGGCGATGCGTGAGATCGCAGATCAGATGGACGGACAGGGCCGAGCCCTCGACCAGCCGGCGCAAGCCGGCATCGCCCGCCGAATCGAGCGGCGCGCGCAGCAGGTGCGAGAGCTTGCGCTCGGCCGCCTCGGGCAGGCGATGATGGCCGCGCTCCCAGCGCGACAGCGTCGCCTGGGTGACGCCTAGAAGCTCGGCGGCATGGCTCTGCTTGACGCCGCGCAGGCGGCGCCATCGGCGCAGCGCGCGGCCATACTCGTTCACCGCGGCCGCCCTTGTTCCAGCGCGATCGCGCGGCGCCAAAAGGTGCGCGCCAGGACGAAGTCGAAGACCATGACCGCCAGTGCCACCAACCACACGGCATCGACGCCCCAGAGTGTCAGCGCGGCGGGAATCTCGAACACCATGAGGAGCACCGGCAGGCCAACGCCGATCATCAATCCCGTGACCACCATGATCATGGCGAGACGCTTCAAGGCCTTTGCCTGTGCAGCGGGGTCGATGTCGGGCATCACGGTTCCTGCATGAAGCCCGCGACCCGCTCGGCGATCATGATGGTGGGCGCGTTGGTGTTGCCGCCGACTAAGGTCGGCATCACCGAGGCGTCGACCACGCGCAGGCCCACCAGGCCATGGACGCGGCAGCGATTGTCGACCACCGCCATGGGATCGCTCGAGGGGCCCATCTTGCAGGAGCCGACCGGGTGGTAGATCGACTCGCACTTGGCGCGGATCCACTGCTCGAGCTCGGCGTCGGTCTTGACCGCGGCGCCCGGCTGGAACTCCTCGGCGCGATAGGGATCGAGGCCGGACTGCGCGAAGATATCGCGTCCCATCTTCACGCCGTCGATCAGCGTGTCGAGGTCGCGCCGTTCGGCCAGGTAGTTGGCGTCGATCAGCGGATGCTCCTTGGGATTGCTGCTCTTCAGCCGGATCGTGCCGCGGCTCTCGGGCCGCAGCGTGCAGACATGCAGGCTGTAGCCGTCCTTGCGCATCTCGGTGCGGCCGTGATCGACGACCATGCACGGCAGGAAGTGCAGCTGGACGTCGGGCGCGCTCAGCCCCTGCCGCGTGTAGAGGAAGCCGCCTGACTCGGCGATCGGCGAGGTGCCGGGGCCTTTCTTGTTCACCATGTACTGGTAGAGGGCCCACAGCTTGTTCGAGCGCCCGTAGGTGGTGCCGGGCTTGGCGTTCTGCAGGATCGCCGCGTCGAGATGGTCCTGCAGGTTGGAGCCGACGCCCGGCATGTCGAACAGCGGCCGGATGCCGACCGACTTCAGGTGGTCGGCCGGGCCCATGCCGGACAGCATCAGGAGCTGCGGCGAGTTCACCGCGCCGCCGCACAGGAGGATCTCGCGCTCGGCGCGCGCGACTTCGTCGCGGCCGTTATGGGAATAGCGCACGCCCATGGCGCGGTTCTTGTCGAGGATGATGCGTTCGACCAGCGCGTTCGACACGACATGCACGTTGTTCTTGTTGCGCTCGACGGCCGGCCGCAGATAGGCGCTGGCGGTGCTCCAGCGCTCCTGGTTCTTCTGCGTCACCTGGTAGAAGCCGACGCCGTCCTGCGCCGCGCCGTTGAAATCGGTCACCCGCTTGTGGCCGGCCTGCCCGGCGGCCTTGACGAAGGCTTCGCTGATGCCGGCCGGATCGGTCTGGTCGGCGACGTTCAGCGGGCCGCCGGTGCCGTGGAACTCGTCGGCGCCACGCTCGTTGTTCT
>DATGZZ010000024.1:0-6043 GCA_035296945.1 Reyranella sp. | reverse complement strand
CCCAGCACGTTTCCCAAGCCGCATCCCGTGGCCGCGGCAGCGCGCGCCGCCGGCAAGCCGATCATCTGCGACGTCGAGCTGCTGGCGCGCGCCCAGGACAAGGCGCGATTCATCGCCATCACCGGCACCAACGGCAAGTCGACGACGACGGCGCTGATCGGCCATATTCTCACCGAGGCCGGCGTGCGCTGCGAGGTCGGCGGCAATATCGGCCGCGGCGCGCTCGACCTCGCGCCGCTGGGCGAGGGCGGCCTCTATGTGCTGGAGCTGTCGTCCTACCAGCTCGAATTGCTGGAAACCTTCCACGCCCACGTCGCGGTGTGGCTCAACATCACGCCCGACCACATCGATCGCCATGGCGATCTCGCGGGCTATGTCGCCGCCAAGGAGAACATCTTCGCCCGCCAGCAGGTCCGCGACTGCGCCGTGATCGGCGTCGACGACCAGCCGTCGCGCGCTGTCTATGCCAAGCTGGTCAAGCGCGGCATCGCGGTGGTCCCGGTGAAGCTCGAGACGCCGGTCGCCGGCGGCATCTCCTATCGCGCCGGCATGCTGGTCGATGCCGACGGCTACAAGGTCGATTTCGCCGACGTGCCGACCCTGCCGGGCGACCACAACGCGCAGAACGCCGCCTGCGCCTGGGCGGCCTGCCGCTGGCTCGGCGTGCCGCGCGAGCGGATCGTCGCCGGCCTGACGACCTATCCCGGCCTGCCGCATCGCCAGGAGCGCGTCGCCTCCGTCGGCAACGTCGTCTACATCAACGACAGCAAGGCGACCAATGCCGACGCCACGGCGCGCGCGCTGTCGTCCTATCACGACATCTACTGGATCCTGGGCGGCCAGGCCAAGGAGGGCGGCGTGGCGCCGCTCGCGCCATGGTTCGAGCGCATCCGCCATGCCTTCCTGATCGGCGAGGCGACCGAACTGTTCGCCGGCCAGCTCGAGGGCAAGATCGCCTACAGCCGCTGCGGCGACCTGCAATCGGCGCTCGACGCCGCGCACGCGAGCGCGCAACGCGAGGCACCCCAGCTGAGCGGCGGGGGCCCTGCCGTGGTGCTGCTGTCGCCGGCCTGCGCCTCGTGGGACCAGTGGAAGAGCTACGAGCACCGTGGCGATGCATTCCGTGCCATGGCGCGCGCCCTGCCGGGGGCGCAGGTTTTGGGGAGAGCAGCGTGATCCAGGTACCGCGTGATGACCGCAGCGTGATCGGCCAATGGTGGTGGACCGTCGACCGCTGGTCGCTGGGCGCCATCCTGGCCATCATCGCCTTCGGCGTCATGCTGACGCTCGCCGCCTCGCCGCCCGCTGCCGAGCGCATCGGCGCCGACTCCTTCATCTTCGCCAAGCGCCAGTTCTTCTTCCTGCCGATCGCCCTGATGCTGATGCTGGCGATTTCGCTCGCCTCGCCGCGCCATATAAGACGGCTGGCGCTGCTGGTGTTCTGCGGCAGCGTGCTGCTGCTGGCCGCCACCTTCGCCATCGGCATTGAGATCAAGGGCGCGCGGCGCTGGATCTCGGTGCCCGGCCTGTCGAGCCTGCAGCCCTCGGAGTTCGTCAAGCCGAGCCTGGCGGTGATCTCGGCCTGGCTGCTGGCGCAGAGCCGCGCCGAACGGCGGGCGCCGGGCTACATCCTCTCGACCCTGCTGGTCGGCGGCGTGCTGGCGCTGCTGGTGATGCAGCCCGACCTCGGCATGAGCGTGGTCGTGGCGCTGGTATGGGCCGCCCAGCTCTTCGTCGTCGGCCTGCCGATGTGGGTCGCGGCCTTCGGCGTGCTCGGCGGCGCCGCCGCGCTGGTCGGCGCCTACTTCACCTTCCACCACGTGCGCAGCCGCTTCGACCGCTTCCTCGATCCCTCCTCGGGCGACAACTACCAGGTCAACACCTCGCTCGAAGCCTTCATGAACGGCGGCCCGTTCGGCCGCGGCCCGGGCGAGGGCACGGTCAAGGCGCAGCTTCCCGACGCCCATACCGACTTCGTCATGGCGGTCGCCGGCGAAGAGTTCGGCCTGGTCGTCTGCCTGATGATCCTGGCGCTGTTCGCCTTCGTCACCATGCGCTCGATGTCGCGCGCCTCGAAGGAGACCAGCCTGTTCATCACGCTGGCCGCCACCGGCCTTGCCGTGCAGTTCGGCCTGCAGGCCGCCATCAACATGGCCTCGACCATCCAGCTCATCCCCGCCAAGGGCATGACCCTGCCGTTCATCTCCTATGGCGGCTCCTCGGCGCTGGCGATGGCGATCTGCCTCGGCATGCTGCTGTCGCTGACGCGCGAGCATGCCGGCTTGCGGGAGGCGGTGTGATGGCGATCGGCCCCGTCGTCCTGGCAGCAGGCGGCACCGGCGGGCACGTGTTCCCGGCCGAAGCCCTGGCCGGCGAGCTCGAGGCGCGCGGCGTGCCGTTCGCCTTGGTCACCGATGCGCGCGGCCGCCAGTGGCAAGGGGCGCTGTCGCATCGGCCGATCCACTACATCCATTCGGCCAGCCCCAGCGGCTCGCTGGGCCAGCGGCTCAAGGCGATGATGTCCCTCGGGCTCGGCCTGTTCGACGCCTGGCTGGCGCTCGGCCGCATCGGCCCGTCGGCCGTCGTCGGCTTCGGCGGCTACGCCTGCGTGCCGACCATGGTGGCTGCCCGCCTGCGCCGCCTGCCGGCGATGCTGCACGAGCAGAACGCCGTGTTGGGCCGGGCCAATCGCATGGTGGCGGGCGGCGTCGAGCGCATCGCGACCTCGTTCGACCGCACCCGTTTCATCGCCGACGGCGATGCTCGCGCCCGGCTGGTCGGCAACCCCGTGCGCGAGTCTGTCGCCAAGCTGCGCGATCAACCTTATCGCGCGCCGGGCGAGGGCCGAGTCATCGACATCGTGGTGTTCGGCGGCAGCCAGGGAGCGGCGTCGTTCAGCCAGGTCGTGCCCGAGGCCATCCTGTCCCTGCCACCGGCGTTGCGTTCTCGCATCCGCCTGGTCCAGCAGTGCCGCCCGGAGGATTTCGACAAGGTGCGCCAGCGCTACGCGCGCGGCGGTGTCGTCGTCGAGCTGGCGCCGTTCTTCGCCGACCTGCCGCAGCGCATGGCGGCGGCGCATCTGGTGATCGGCCGCGCCGGTGCCTCGACCGTGGCCGAGCTCGCGACCATCGGCCGGCCGTCGATCCTGGTGCCCTATCCCTACGCCGCCGACGATCACCAGACCGCCAATGCCCGCGCCTTCGAGGCGGCGGGCGCCTGCATCGTGCTGCCGCACGCCGAGTTCAGCGCTCAGGCCCTGGCCGGCCGTCTCTCGGCCCTGCTCGGCGAACCGCCGCGGCTCGCCGCGATGGCCGCCGCCGCCCATGCCGCGGGACGGCCCGACGCCGCCGCACGCCTCGCCGACCTGGTCGGCGAGATGACCAAGACACTTTCGCCTGCAGGAGTCGCCGCATGAGGGCCATGCCGCTCGATCTCGGAATGATCCACTTCGTCGGCATCGGCGGCATCGGCATGTCGGGCATCGCCGAGGTGCTGCACAATCTCGGCTACAAGGTGCAGGGCAGCGACATCGCCGACGGCGCCAACACGCGCCGTCTGCAGGAGATCGGCATCAAGGTCGCGATCGGCCATCGCGCCGACAACATCGCCCACGCCCAGGTCGTGGTCGTGTCGAGCGCAGTAAAGAAGGACAATCCCGAGGTGCTGGCTGCCCGCTCGCGCCTGCTGCCGGTGGTGCGCCGCGCCGAAATGCTGGGCGAGCTGATGCGCCTGAAATGGGCGGTGGCGATCGGCGGCACCCACGGCAAGACCACGACGACCTCGATGGTCGCCGCCATGCTCGATGCCGGCGGGCTCGATCCCACGGTCATCAACGGCGGCATCATCAACGCCTACGGCACCAATGCCCGTCTGGGCGGCGGCGACTGGATGGTGGTCGAGTCGGACGAATCGGACGGCTCCTTCCTGCGCCTGCCGGCGGTCATCGCCGTGGTCACCAACGTCGATCCCGAGCATCTCGACCACTACGGCACCTTCGACGCGCTGCGCGACGCCTTCGTGCGCTTCGTCGAGAACATCCCGTTCTACGGCTTTGCCGTGCTGTGCTCCGATCATCCCGAGGTGCAGGCGCTGATCCCGCGCATCGCCGACCGCCGCATCATCACCTACGGCATCGGCGCCAACGCCGACGTGCGCGCCATCAACCTCAGGCTCGACCGCAGCGGTGCCGACTTCGACGTCACGATCGAGAACCGCGCAACCAACGAATCGCGCACCATCGTCGATCTGCGCCTGCCGATGTTCGGCCAGCACAATGTGCAGAATGCGCTGGCCGCCATTGCCGTCGCCCAGGAGATGGGCCTGCCCGACGAGACCATCCGCCGTGCTCTCGGCTCCTTCGGCGGCGTCAAGCGGCGCTTCACCAAGACCGGCGAGGCCCACGGCATCACCGTGATCGACGACTACGGCCATCATCCGGTCGAGATCGCCGTCACCCTGCGCGCGGCACGTCAGGCCTATGGCGGATCGGGCCGGGTGATCGCCGTCATGCAGCCGCATCGCTACAGCCGGCTCGCCTCGCTCAAGGCGGAATTCGCCACCTGCTTCGCCGACGCCGACGCCGTTCTGATCACCGACGTCTATGCCGCAGGCGAGGCGCCGATCGAGGGCGTGAACCGCGACATGCTGGTGAGCCTGGCACAGCGCGCCGGCCATCGCGACGTGACGGCGCTTGGCGGACCGGGTGACCTGCCCGGCCTGATCTGGCAGATGGCGCGGCCTGGCGACGTCGTGGTCTGCCTCGGCGCCGGCAACATCACGGCCTGGGCGCATGCGTTGCCCGGCCAGCTCCAGCAGATCGCGGCCGAGCAGGCCGGTCCGCGCTCGATCGCCAACGATCACGGTCCCGGGACGGCGGCATGATGGCGCTGGCGACCCGTCCTCACCTGATCGACCGGCTGCCCAAGCCGCGCGGCCGCCTGACGGCCGATGCGCCGCTCGGCCCGCAGACCTGGTTCGCGACCGGCGGTTCGGCCGAGGTGCTGTTCCGTCCGGCCGATGTCGAGGACCTCGCGGCGTTTCTTGCGGCGTTGCCGGCCGATGTGCCGGTGACGGTGCTGGGCGTGGGCTCGAACGTCATCGTCCGCGATGGCGGCATCAGAGGCGTCGTGATCCGCCTGCTGCGCGGCTTCACCGGCATCGCCGTCGAAGGCCACGAGGTCGTGGCTGGCGCCGGTGCGCCCGACCTCAACGTGGCGCTGACGGCGCGCGAGCATTCGCTGGCCGGACTGGAATTCCTGAGCGGCATTCCCGGCACGATCGGCGGTGCGTTTCCGACCAATGCCGGCGCATATGGCGGCGAGCTCGCCGAGGTGCTGATCTCGGCCCGGGCGGTCGATCGTGCCGGCAGGATCTTCACCGTGACGCCGAGCGAGCTCGGGCTTTCCTACCGGCACAGCAAGGCGCCGGCCGACTGGATTTTCACGTCGGCGCGGCTCAGGGCGGCGCCGGGCGACCAGCTCGCGATCACGCGACGCATCAACGAGATCGACAGCACACGCGCCGACTCCCAGCCGCGCAGCCGCACCGGCGGCTCGACCTTCGCCAATCCGCCCGGCCACAAGGCGTGGGAGCTGATCGACGCGGCCGGCTGCCGTGGACTGAAGATCGGCGGCGCGCAGGTCTCGGAGAAGCACACCAATTTCCTGATCAATCTCGGCGCTGCCACCGCTTCCGACATCGAGACGCTGGGCGAGGAAGTGCGCCGACGCGTGTTCGACAAGAGCGGCGTGCGGCTCGAATGGGAAATCCGCCGCCTCGGAGAGTTCCAATGAGTCGCAAGGTTGCGGTCCTGATGGGCGGCTGGTCGCCCGAACGCGACGTCTCGCTGGTGAGCGGCAAGGCCTGCGCCGAAGGTCTGCGCGAGGGCGGCCATCAGGTCATCGAGTACGACGTCAAACGCGACCTGCGGGCGCTGATCGACTTCCTGCGGCCGAGCGATGGCGGCGGGCCGGACGTGGTGTTCAACGCCCTGCACGGCAGGTACGGCGAGGATGGCTGTATCCAGGGCGTGCTCGAAATCCTG
>DATGZZ010000023.1:0-3519 GCA_035296945.1 Reyranella sp. | reverse complement strand
GGGATGCAGCGCCCACAGCACCTCGGTCTTGTCGAACTCGGGCACGAAATTCAGGCCACCATGGCCGATCAGCCTGTCGCCGAGGAAGACGCCCCACGGTGCATGGCGCCGTTCCTGCCAGGCCGCGGCAAAGCGGCCGATCGTGCCGCGCACCGCCTCGACGGGCTCGCCTTTCACAGGCGGCAGCCACTTGGCCACCTCGGGGTGGCAGCGCACGGCGGCGTAGGCTTCGGCGTCGCCGGCCACCAGGGGCCGCAGGCAAAGCCGTTCGGTCGTGAGCGTGGTCATCTTTACAGAACTTTACACTGCCGAGAGGGAGGCGAAACGGTCCTGCTCCATATCACGGTCACGGGGAACCCCAACCCCAGAGCAAGGAGAGTGACATGGCAAACGACATCAAGCTCGCCGGCACCCGGCGCAAGAGCCTGACCACGATGATGGCGGCCCTGTTGGCCGGCAGCATTGCGGCCACTGCGGGCGGCGTCGCCTACGCCAAGACCGATGGCCCGGTCGATCCGGCCAAGTTCCAGCAGCGCATCGAGAAGCGCGTGGACAAGGCGCTCGGCAGCACCGACGCCACCGCCGACCAGAAGAAGAAGGTCACGGACATCCTGCAGACCGCCTTCAAGGACATGAAGGGCTTCCACAGCCAGCGCGTCGAGAACCGCAAGGCCATGGAAGCGGCGATGCAGGCGCCGGCCATCGATGCGGCGAAGATCGAGCAGATCCGCGCCGAGCAGATGAAGATCGCCGACGCAAGCTCCAAGCGCTTCACCCAGGCGCTGGTCGATGCCGGCAACGTGCTGAATGCCTCGCAGCGCCAAGCTTTCTTCAAGACCTGGAACGAGCGCCGTTGGCATCGCGGCTAACAGGCACGGATGACATCGAGGGTGCCGCGGCCCGATACTGAGATGATGGCCGAGCGCATCCTGATGATCGACGACGACAGCCGCCTCGCCGGGATGGTCTCCGACTATCTCGGCGGGGCGGGCTTTCGTCTGACCATCGCCGGGACCGGCCGCGAGGGCGAGGCGCTGCTCAAGCGCGAGACCTTCGACGCCATCATCCTCGACCTCATGCTGCCCGACGCCGACGGCCTCGATCTCTGTCGCCGTCTGCGCACTGTCACCGACCTGCCGATCCTGATGCTGACGGCACGCGGCGAGCCGATGGACCGCGTGATCGGCCTGGAGGTCGGCGCCGACGACTATCTCGCCAAGCCGTTCGAGCCGCGCGAGCTGCAGGCCAGGCTACGCGCCATCCTGCGCCGCAAGGGCATGCCGACGAAGAGCGAGACGCTGCATTTCGGCCGCCTCGAGATCGACAAGGGCGCGCGCGTGGTGCGGGTCGACGGCGAGGAACGCACCATCACCTCCTATCAGTTCGCGATCCTGATCGCGCTGGCCGAGCGCGCCGGCCGCGTGCTGTCGCGCGACGCGCTGATGGATCTCTTGAACGGCGAGAAGCTCGAAGCCTTCGATCGTTCGGTCGATGTCCACATCTCGCGCATCCGCGCCGCCATCGAGGACGACGCCAAGAAGCCACGCCGCATCCTGACGATCCGCGGCGCGGGCTATGTGTTCGCGAAGGACCAGGATCGATGACCTCTTCCACCTCCCCCGTCATACGGGGGAGGCCGGGAGGGGGAAAGCCCCAGTCGCGATGAGTGACCAGGATAAGATCATGACGTCGAGAAATTCGAGATTGCCACTGTGGCTTTCCCCCTCCCTACCCTCCCCCGTATGACGGGGGAGGATATGATTCGTTGAACTCATGCAGCGCCTCTACCTCCAATTCTATCTCACCATCCTCGTCGTGCTGGCGGTGTTCGTGGGCGCGGCGGCGCTGCTGTGGCGGCTGGCCGACGACGATGCCCGCACGCCGCAGTATTTCGAGGTCGCGGCCGAGCTGACCGGCGCGCTGTTGCCCGACCTCGATGCACCGATTGTCGACCAGCAGCGCGCCATAGAAGTCCTGTATCGCAAGCTGCGCTTCGACATCGCCCTGTACCGGCCGGACGGCACCATGATCGCCATGGCCGGCCGGCCGCCGCCGCGCTTCGATCCGGGGCGTGCCCGCCAGGGCTGGCGGCGCGGGCCGGCCGGACCGAACTTCACCCTGCAGCTTCCCGACGGCCGCTGGCTGGTCGCCCGCCAGGTGCGCGAGCGCACCAATCCGACCGTCTGGATCACTGCCTTCCTGGCGCTGGTGGCGCTCGCCATCGCGGTGGGCGCTTATCCCGTGGTGCGCGGGCTCGGCCGGCGGCTTGAGCGGCTGAAGGCCGGTGTCGAGCAGTTCGGCAACGACCTCGGCGCGCGCGTGAAGGTCGAGGGCCGCGACGAGGTCGCAGCCCTGGCGCAAAGTTTCAACCGGTCGGCCGAACGCATAGAGCAGCTCGTCGCCGCCCATCGCATGCTGCTCGCCAATTGCAGCCACGAATTGCGCACGCCGCTGGCCCGCATCGCCGTCGCCGCGTCGCTGCTGGGCGAGGGCGCCGACGCCAAGACTCGCGAATCGCTGAAACACGATGTCGAGGAACTCGACCAGCTGATCGAGCAGATCCTTTTGGCAAGCCGGCTGGAAGCGCTGCCCACGCTGGAGCATCGCGAACCGGTCGACCTCCTGGCGCTCGCCGCCGAAGAGGCCGCGCGCTTTGACCTCGATGCCACCGGCCAGCCGGTCACCGTGTCGGGCGACCGTACATTGCTGCGCCGCCTGGTCCGCAATCTTCTGGAGAACGCGCGGCGCTACGCCGGCAAAGGGCCGATCGAAGTCTCCGTCACGCTGCAGGCCGGCCGCGCCGTGCTGGAAGTCTCCGACCACGGGCCCGGCGTGCCGGCGCCGGAACGACAGCGCATCTTCGAGCCCTTCTATCGCCTGGCCGGCGGCAGCGAGACCGGCCGCGGCAGCGGGCTCGGCCTCGCCCTGGTGCTCGACATCGCCCGCCGTCATGGCGGCGACGCCGTCTGCCTGGCGGCAGAAAGCGGCGGCAGCCGCTTCCGGATCGACCTGCCGGCTGCGTAAGATGCCCGGTGAACGGCCGTTTACCGGAGGAGCGCCCAATGGATTTCGACATTCCCGCAGAGATCTCGGCCTATCTCCGGGAGCTCGACGCCTTCATCGAGCGCGAGATCCGGCCGCTGGAGCGCGAGGCTGACAACATCCGCTTCTTCGACCATCGCCGCGAGCACGCCCGCACCGACTGGGACAATGACGGCCAGCCACGCCACGAATGGGAGGCGCTTCTGGCCGAGATGCGCCGCCGCGCCGACAAGGCGGGCCATCTGCGCTTCGGCCTGCCCAAGGAATTGGGCGGCAAGGACGGGTCCAACCTTGCCATGGCGATCATCCGCGAGCATCTCGCGCACAAGGGGCTTGGCCTGCACAACGACCTGCAGAACGAGAGCTCGATCGTCGGCAACTTCCCGGTCGCCCTGCTGCTGCACCGCTTCGGCACCAAGGAGCAGAAGGAGCGCTATCTCGAGGGCATGCTCACCGGCAAGGAGCGCATCGCCTTCG
>DATGZZ010000022.1:0-2949 GCA_035296945.1 Reyranella sp. | reverse complement strand
GCTTTTGCCAAGAACATGAAGGTGGGCAGCGGGCTCGAGGCCGACACCAAGATGGGACCGTTGGTGGCCGAGCGCCGCCTGCACGCCATGGACAGCTTCGTCAGCGATGCCATCGCCAAGGGCGCCAAGATCCAGACCGGCGGCCAGCGCAAGGGCAACAAGGGCTACTTCTACGAGCCCACGGTCATGACCGACGTGCCGCTCGACGCCAAGATCATGAACGACGAGCCGTTCGGCCCGCTGGCGCCGATCACGCCGTTCAAGGATTTCGACGGCCTGGTGAAGGAAGCCAACCGCCTGCCGTGGGGCCTGGCAGCCTATGCCTACACCCGGAACACCAAGACCGCGGCGGCGATCGGCGCGGCGTTCGAGAGCGGCATGGTGTCGATCAACCACCATGGCCTCGCCTTGCCGGAAGTGCCGTTCGGCGGCGTCAAGGACTCGGGCTACGGCTCGGAAGGCGGTCTCGAGGCGCTCGAGGCCTACCTCAACACCAAGTTCGTCAGCCAGTTGGGGATGTGACGAACGGCGCAGCCGTTCGTCGTCCTGAGCGCAGCGAAGGATCTATTTCAAAGCGTCGAGGGCCCAAGCGGGCCCTCGATTGCGTTCAGCATGCTGTCAAAGCGGCAGCAGTTTGAAGGAGTCGATGAAGCGTTGCGTATCGGCGCCATTCTCCTGTCCGGCCGACACGACCGCGATCGCCTTGTACAGCTGGTCGCCGCGCAACACCTGCAGCAGGACACACACCTTGTGGTCCTCGGGGATGTCGATCACGGAGCGCCGCGCCGGCTGGCCGTCGATGGTGATCCGTTTCTCTTCGCGCAACCGGCCATCCACCCACGACACGGTGTCGTCGCGGACCCGGTCGAGCACCGCCTGCGGATCGCCGCCAGCAATGTCGGCTCGGCGTTCGGGAAGGGCGGTCATGAAAGTGAGGGAAACGCCGTCGCGCCGACTTTCGAAGATGGCGAGCTCCGTCGGGCGCACACCGGAATCGGTCTTTGCATCGGAGGGCACGATAGTGGGGGCCTGGGGGAATTCCAGGCGGAAGCCCGCGCCCTGCGGTTTGTATTCCACCCATTTCTGCGTGCACGCCGACGCGAAGCTGCTGAGGACGACAAGCAACAGGCCAAGCCAAAGGCAACGCATCGCGGCTCCGTCGAGGTTCGACCCAGCCTACCGCGAACGTCCTCGACCGTCATCCCGAGCGTAGTCGAGCGACCTCTTCATGCAGCGTCTGCCACGCGAGGAGATCCCTCGCTTCGCTCGCGATGGATTGATCGCACTCTATGCGATCAATCCACCTTGGCGCCCGATGCCTTGATGATCGGCGCGAGATCCTGCTCCTGCTTGCGGCGGAACTGGGCGGTGTCGGCCGGGCTCATCCAGTTCGTCGTCGCGGCCTGCTGGATGAACGTCTTCTTCAGGTTCTCGCTTGCCAGCGCCCTCTTGGTCAGGGCCGCGGCTTTCTCGACCATGGCCGGCGGCAGGCCGGCGGGGCCGCACAGGCCGCCCCACGAGGTGATGTTGAAGCCCGGATAGAACTCCGACATCGTCGGCAGCTCCGGCGCGGCGGGATGGCGTTCGGGCGATGTGACGGCCAGCGCCTTCACCTTGCCGGCCTTGTACTGCACGAGCGGTGTGGAGATGTTGTCGTACATCATGTCGAGCTGACCCGAGAGCATGTCCTGCATCGCCGGCGCACCGCCGCGATAGGGCACATGCTGCATGTCGAGGCCGGCGCGCTGCTTCAGCATCTCGCCGCAGAGATGCGGGCTGGTACCCGATCCGCCGGAGCCGAAGAAGTATTTGCCGGGATTGGCCTTCACCAGGGCCACCAGCTCCGGCACCGTGTTCGCCGGAAAGGCGGGCTTGGTGACGAAGATGTTGGGCACCGCCCACAGCATGCTGATCGGCGTAAAATCCTTCTCGGCATCGAACGGCAGCTTGGCATAGAGCGTCGGCGAGATCGCGTGGCTGGCAATGCTGTAGAGCCCGACCGTGTAGCCGTCGGGCGTCGACTTGGCGATCACGTCGGCGCCGACATTGCCGCCCGAACCACTCTTGTTCTCGACAATGAACTGCTGGCCGGTGAGCTCGCTCAGTTCCTGGCAGACGATGCGCGACAGCACGTCGGTGGTGGCACCTGCCGGGAACAGGTTGATGTAGCGTACCTGCTTGGTCGGCCAGTCGGCCTGGGCACGCGCGATGCCCGATGCGATCATCGGGGACACAAGAACGCCGCCAGTGGCGGCGAGTACGCGACGACGAGGTAACAGTACGCGGACCATACCAACGCCTCCCTAATATTTTTTGATTGGCGGCATCCTATACTGCGATGCGATTCACGCGCAATGCATCGAATCGCGTAAACTGAAGCCCAGCCGTGTTGTGTGAAAGGACCGACGATGCCCGACCGTGACGACCTGGGTTCGGCCTGGAAGGTACCGCCCAGCCGCTACCTCGCCGGCCGTCCGGCCGAGCACCGCGTCGGCGCGCCGCGCTCGGTCTACGTGACCATGGCGGACGGCTGTCGGATCGCCGTCGACGTCATCCTGCCCGACGGCGACGCTTCGAAGCGCTGGCCGACGGTACTGATCCTCACGCCCTATGTCCGCCGCTTCCAGCTGGCCGCCGGCAGCAACGTCGAGCCGTCGCCCAACAGCTACAAGTATCGCGACATGTTCGTGCCGCGCGGCTATGCGGTCGTCGTGGTCGATGCGCGCGGCACCGGCGCGAGCTTCGGCACGCGCGATTCCTTTCGCAGCCCGCGCGAGCGCGCCGACTACAAGGAGATTGCCGACTGGATCGTCGCCCAGCCGTGGAGCGACGGCGCCATCGGCGCCACCGGCATCTCCTATCTCGGCGCGGCCTGCGATTTTTTGGCCAGCACGGGCCATAAGGCGGTGAAGGCGATCGCGCCCCTGTTCGCGGTGTGGGACACCTGGG
>DATGZZ010000021.1:0-8977 GCA_035296945.1 Reyranella sp. | reverse complement strand
GTGGGTCACACCGGCCTTGGGGTCTGCCTCGCGTGAGCAGCGTCCTCTGTAGCGTAGCGGCCTGGGCAGGTCTCCAGAGCCGCCTTGGCGCGAGGATACGCCAGATCCGGGTGAATCAGATGTGCGCACCGAGGACGTCAGTGTTCTACTGAGGGCCGGCCGGCGTCGGACACTTGACCGGCGACCTTGCGGCGTCGGATTTCGTCTCCGTGTCCGATGCGATGGTAATGTCGCAACAAATCTCCATGTCCTCAGACGATGGCCAGTACAAACCACCTCGAACAGCTCCTTCAAGGGGTCGATGCCTGGAATGCCTGGAGACAGAAGGAGCCTTCGCTTGACCCCGACCTCAGCGGGGCGAATCTGCGCGGAGCGAACCTTGGGAGGTCGAACCTCAGCCGGGCGGACCTCAGCACGGCGAAACTCATGGAGGCGAACCTCGCCGGGGCGAACCTGAGCGGGGCCAATCTCGGCCGGGCCGACCTCAGCGGGGCGAACCTCAGCGCGGTGACGACGAGCTTCGGGGCGGCGGACCTCCGCGGAGCGAACCTCAGCGGGACAGAGCTCGCGGCGGCGAACCTTCAGGGGGCCCAGCTCAGCGGCGCGGACCTTGGCGGCGCGCAGCTCGGTCGGGCGAGCCTCATCGGCGCTCAGCTCACGGGGGCAAACCTCGAGGCGGCTGACATTACCTCGGCGGACCTCAGCGGGGCTGACCTCGTCGAGGCCAACGTCGGCAAGGCGAACCTCACCGACGCGAACCTCAGCGGGGCGAACCTCAGCAGGGCGAACCTCAGGGAAGCGAAACTGATGTGGGCGAACCTCAGCGCCTCACATCTCATCGGGAGCGACCTCAGCAAGGCCAATCTCACGGGCGCGAACCTCAGCAGGGCGAACCTCAGCGGGGCGGAGCTCATCGAGTCGAACCTCAGCAAAGCGAACCTGCAAGAGGCGAGGCTTGGCCGGGCGAATCTCGGCGCGGCGAACCTCACCGCAACACTATTGGTCGATACGGACCTCGCAAACGCTGATCTCACCGGTTGCACCGTCTATGGCATATCGGCGTGGCGCCTCAAGCTCAGCGAAGGCACGAAGCAGCATGATCTGGTCATCACGCCGGAGGGCGAACCCAAGGTCGCTGCCGACGGCCTCGACGTCGCTCAGTTCCTTTACCTGGTGCTGCATAGCGAGAAGCTGCGCAGGACCATCGACAGCATCACCAGCAAAATGGTGCTGATCCTCGGGCGCTTCTCGCCAGAGCGCAAAGCGGTGCTCGATGCCATGCGCGAGCGGTTGCGCCAGCCGGACCTCGGCTATGTGCCGGTCACGGTCGACTTCGAGCAACCGCGAAGCCAGACGGCGGCCGAGACCGTCATGATGCTTGCGCGCATGGCGCGCTTCGTCATTGCCGACCTGTCCGATGCCAAGAGCGTGCTGCCGGAGCTGCAGTCGATCGTGGCAGGCAACCCCATGCTGCCTGTGCAGCTGCTCACCATCGCGGCGCAACGGGAACCGGGCATGTTCGACTTCATCGAGCGCTTCCCCTCGGTCCTGAGGACCTATCGCTACGACGACCTTGCCCAGTTGACCGCCGATTTCGACACGCTTGTGGGTGCGTGCCGGCTGAAATCCTGGAGCTTGCAGCGCCACAGCCATGAAGCGCTGCGACCCGACATGGGGCGGCCCGACGGGGCCCGTGTGCCGTCGACGGAATGATTGATTGCAGGAAGGTCCGTGGAAGACGGCCAGGCTGGCGTCGAAGCGCACGCGTTCAGCGACAGCGGGCATCGACATCCAACGCCGTCATCGCCCGCACGACGTCGAAGCCCCGGCGCCGATACCACGGCGGCACGACCGTCACGCTGATGCGCGCGCGGCAGCCCTCGCAGCGCAGCTTCGCGCCGCCAAGGCTGCGCTGGTGCAGGTGGTGCCAGGTGGCGTCGCGCGGATCGATCAGCCGCTCGCGGCCGCCCGGGCAGGTCGCGAGCAGGCAGAAGCCCATCGCCGCCAAGTCGCCGATCAGGTAGTCGCCGCGCGTCGTCAGCATCGGGAAGGGACCGACGAACGGCGTCGGATCGTAGTCGGCGGGCCCGCGGCAGGAGCTCGCCTGCTCGAACAGCCGGGGCTTCTCGCCGCGAAACGGCGGCGTCAGCCGGTAATGCCCGAGGCGCTTGCACTGCTGGCACTGGAAGTCGACGCTGCCCACGGGCACGTCTTCGAGGTCCGGCCGTTCGACCAGATTGACGAACTGCACGTCCTTGCAGGGATCGCAGTAGACGGTGAGGCGAAAGCCGCGCAGGCGCAGCATGCCGAAGGTCTCGCGCGGCACTTGCGGGCGGCGGGTCGGGAGCTTGGCCGGAACGGCGCGAGGCGAGGCGTGTGGCAACAGGCGTGACAAAGCGAACGCTCCTTCCGCCCTGCTTCGCCCCGGAGGGGCTTCGCAGGGCAAGCCCTGTCCTCGATTGCTATAGCCCTGCGAAGCTGCCCCAAGCGGCGAAGCAGGGTCCCACGACGGGACTCTTAGCGCCGGCGGAGCGCGGTGCCGAGTCTGAAGTCATGCTGGCAATGCAGTCACCGCGTGCCCAAGATAGGGGCGGGTGAGGCTAAGTAAAATCCGTCATCCCGACCGGAGCGCGAAGCGCGGAGCGGAGAGACCTGGTCTGTCGCTGCGTCGACAAGAACAGGTCCCTCGACTACCGATCGGGATGACAGGGAAGGGGAACAAACATGAGTTCAACACGTCGCCATTTTCTGGCGGGATCAACCGCGCTGCTCCTGCCGGCGACAGCACGCGCCGCCGAGTGGCCGGAACGGCCGATCCGCATGATCATCCCGTTCGCGCCCGGCGCCGGCGCCGACATCGTCGGGCGGACGTTCGCCGAGGAGCTGGCCAAGGCGCTCGGCCAGCCGGTGATGGTCGACAACAAGGGCGGGGCGGGCGGCCTTTTGGGCACCGTCGAAGGCGTGCGCGCGCCGGCTGACGGCTACACGCTGCTACTGACCTCGCAGGGCACGACGGTATGGAACCTCGGGCTTTACAAGGCGCCGGGCTACGATCCGCTGAAGGATCTCGTGCCGGCCACCATCACCGGCGAGCTGCCCAACGTGCTGGTGGTGGCGCCCAGCAATCCGGCCAACAGCGTCGCCGAGCTGGTCGCCCAGGCGAAGGCCAAGCCGGGCGAGCTCACCTACGGCTCGAGCGGCGTCGGCTCGAGCCTGCACCTGTCGGGCGTGATCCTCGAACAGCGCACCGGCGCGCGCCTGCAGCACGTGCCCTACCGCGGCGCGCCGGCCGCCGTCCTCGCCGTGATCAACGGCGAGGTGGCGATGGGCTTCTTCAACGCGCCGACGGTGATCCCGCAGATCAAGGCAGGCAAGTTGAAGGCGCTGGCCTTCACGGCCAAGAACCGCTCGCCGCTGCTGCCCGAGGTGCCGACGATGAAGGAGGCGGGCGTGGCCGACTTCGTGGTGGCCGTGTGGCTGGGCTTCGCCGTGCCGGCGGGCACGCCGGCCAATGTCGTTCAGCGCTTCAACACCGAGATCAACCGCATCAGCCAGCTGCCGCAGGTGCGGGACAAGCTTTTAGTCCAGGGCTTCGAGATGCTGCCGCCGATCTCGGTCGACGCCACGCGCAAGACGATCGAGGACGACCAGGCGTTCTGGTTGCCGATCATCAAGGCGTCGGGCGCGTCGGCGGAATAGCTCTTGCCGGAAGCGCGCCACTCCAGTGGCGCTCATGATTCGGACCGCGGGCGTCCCGCCCGCTCATGATTCATGAGGCGGGCGGGACGCCCGCGGTCCGAACATGAAAAGACGCGCCACTGGAGTGGCGCGCTCCCGGCAAAGACCCTACACCAACCACCCGTGTCCCGACGTGCTCGTGAAGTCGAACTGCACGACCAGGTCGTTAAAGTCGCCATCGCCCAGGCCCGGCCGGTCCTCGAAGCCCAGCGTATTGAGGCCATAGGCGTAGATCGCCGGCTGGCGGCCGGCATTGGCTGACGACAGCGCCCACGACACGCCGCCCGTCGTCAGGTCGGTGAGCTTCATCGCCAGGATGTCGCCCTGGTCGACGTCGAGGAGCTGCACCTGCAGGAAGTTGCCGTAGCCCGGTCCGCCAATCGTCGTGCCGCCGCTCGTCGTGTGGTAGTCGCGCGCCGCCGCGGCGGCGGCATAGCCCGCCTGTCCCGGCGCCAGCCCGCCGATCGAGCCTGAAAGGTCGTCGACACGGTAGATTTCCAGCTGCAGGTTGTCGGTGCCGTCCTGGCGGATGCGCAGCACGGCGGTCTGGTCGTCGGCGCCGCCCGCGTTCTGCGCGACCACCAGCGGCCTGGCCAGCACCACCGAAGCCGCGGCATTGCCGTACTGCACGAAGCCGAAATCCGACGTGTAGGTGCTCTGATAGAGCGACAGCGGCGTGCCGTCGGCGCGCACGCCCAGAAATTCGCCGGCGGTTGCGTGCAGCTCGAAGGGCAGCGCCTTGCCCGACTTGTCGAACAGCTTGACCAGGTCGTCGTCGAAGAAGCTGCCCTGCACCGACTGGCCGGCGAGCCGCGCCGTCCAGCCGAGCTCGCTGTTCGCGCCCATCGTGACGGCGGCGTGGCCGCCCACCTGCACCGTGAGGCCGATGCCCGGCGCGAACTCGTTCTGCACCAGCAGCGCCTGCGAGACCGTGCTGGCGCCGGCGCCGGTGACTACGCCCGGCATGTCGGAATACATCTGCGCGTGGGCCAGCGCCGACAGGGTGCGCCCCAGCACCAGCCCGTTGGGCGAGCCGAGCCCGCTCGTGAGATCGTAGCCGTCGCTTGCCGTATAACCCTCGCCGGTCGGTACCATGTATTCGCCCGGCTGGATGATGTAGCCGGTGGGTGTGGTCGACCCGTAGAAGCTCGTGGTGTTGTTGCCGAGCTGGATGTCGTTGAACGACGCGGGGGTGACGGCCGCTGCGCCGTACAAGAGGTCGTTGTAGAAGCCGAGGTTGGGCAGGCCCTGGTCGCTGAAGATCGCGGCGAACTGCGCCGTCAACGAGGCCCACAGAGGCGAGGCCGCGCTGGTGCCGCCGCCGGGGCCGACCGGATTGGTGCTCGTGCGCTCGATGTAATTGACGCTCATTGCCGCGTAGGCGGTGTCGCCGAACGACAGCGCACTGACATCGGGCAGGCCGCGGCCCGTAGCGCCGCTGAGGTTCGTCGGCATGAGGCCGAACGCCAACTGAAAGTCCGGCACCGGCAGCTCGGTCTCGACGCCGCTCGAGGTCGCAGAGTTCTGGCCGAAGGCCGCCTGCAGCAGGCCCGCGCCGACCGGCGTGAAGCTGAAGCTCTGCCATACGCTCTCGAACATGCCGGTGAGCAGGCGCGCCGGCTCGCCGGGGAAGGTCCGTGAAAGGTCGGAGGGCAGCGTCGTCAGCCCGGCCTCCACCAGGTCGAGCACGGCCACCGGATTGTCGCGCATCGCCTCGGTGAACAGGCTGGCGAGCGTGGTGTCGCTGGGGGCGCTGTAGGCGGTGGCGATCGACGTGCCGCCGACGATCAGGGCCCAGGTCGCCGACTGGCTGTGCACGGCGTTAGCCGTGCCGTTGCCGATGTAGCCGCTCGAGCCCGAATCGCCCGCCGCCAGGTGCACCGACACGTTGGCGAGCAGGCCGTCGACGAACAGCTGCTGCCAGGCGGCCTGGAACGGCGAGTTCAGCGTCGGCCCGCTGCTGGCGCCGTAGGACGAGCTCAACACGCCGGGACGGTTGGTCGCGTCGAAGAAGGCCTGCTGGTAGGCGACGAACGGCGAATGGCCGAGGCTCGAGTAGAGGATCTGCGTGCTGTTGGGCACGGCGCCCGACACCACCGAGATGTCAAGCGCGAGCTCGCCCAGCGAGCCGCCCGGCGGCAGGTTGCCGCCCGACGCTATGATGAACTCGGCCGGCGTCAGCGGAGCGAGCCCGATCGCCGCGCGATAGGCGTTGAGGTCCTGGAGCAGGCCGGGCTGGTCGAGGCCGACCTCGACCAGCGCCACGGCTGGAGTCTCCACGGAAGGGGACAGCGGGAAATGGTAGTTGCCGGCGATCGCTGTCGGCGTCGCCATGACCTTCTCGGTCGCCGCGTTGCCGACGCCGATCGGGCCGGCCGGCGGGTTGCTGCCGACGCTGTCCGCGACGACGGGACTGGTCGGCAGGTTGCCGATCTCGGGCCAGATGCCGGAGATGTTGTCCTGGATGGCCGCGGGCAGGCTCGAGAGGTCGAGATTGCCGCCCCACGCCAGCGTCACCGTCTGAGCGCCTTGCTTGACCTCGAGGAGCGGCGTGCCGAACAGCGTGTTGAACAGCGCCGAGGACAGCTCCATCCAGATCGTGCGGTTGGCGGCGCTCGACTGCAGGCCGGAGGCGCTCGCCGCGACCATGGGCGCGTCGCTGCCGAACAGCGTCGCCAGCGCATTGTAGGTCTGCTGGTAGGTCGTCTGGTTGGCGCCGTAGGTGCCCCAGACGTCGGGCGTGCTGGCGAGCGCCTGCTGCCGCTCGGCCCAGTTGCCGTTCAGGATCGCCGCCGGATCGTTGGCGCGCTCGACCGTGAGGGCGATCAGGACGCCGCCGGTTGAGGCCGACACGGTGGCCGGCGTGCCGTTGCTGGCGGCGTAAAGCGAGCCCAGCACGTTCTGGGCGTTGGCGAGGCTGGTGCTGGATTGGAGCTGGGCGATCTGTGCCGCGGTGGCCGACGAGGCCCCGTAGAGATCGAGAAACGACGAATTCGCCGGCATTCCTTGCAACTCGTTACGCTGTTGTCCCTGCGGGCTGACGCCTGATCCTGCCCCAGCCCGCGCCGCGACCGCGAGCACAAAGTGAATCGACCCTTGGGAAATTGCAGCGTTTTTCACGGCAAGGAAAAGAGTCTTACTCTGCCGGACCGCGCGCATCCTGCGCTCATGCATCGTGAGCGCGCAGGATACGCGCGGTCCGGAAGAGCATGAGTCTTAGTTCACGCTCCTGATCCCGGTCCTCGCCTGCGCGACCGCGCGCTTCAGGTTGGCGAGCATGACGGGCTTCCTGAGGATGGGACGATCGCTGAGCTCCGGCGGCAGGCTCGCCGTGCTGTAGCCCGTGCTGAACACGAACGGAATGCCGCGTGCGGCCAGCCGGAAGGCGAGGGGATAGACGACTTCGCCGGCGAGGTTGATGTCGAGCACGGCGAGGTCGAAGTCGAGGCGGGAGGCGAGGTCGAGTGCCCGGACGAGGCGCGGCACGCTCGCCACCACGTTGCAGCCCATCTCCTCCAGCATGTTCTCGATGTCCAGCGCCACCAGCGATTCGTCTTCGACGACGAGGACCTTCAGGGGACGAGCGTCGGGCATGGCGTTCCTCAACGTGCGACAGCCGCTCAAGGTTCCCTCATATCCGGACCGCGGGCTGGGTCGCGTCTGACGCGACCTTCTCGCCCGCCTCATGATCATGAGCGGGCGTCTCGCCCGCGGTCCGGATATGAATCTAATAGCTCGGCCGGGTCGAGAACGGCGTCAGCTGCAGCTCGTGCGTCCAGCACGAACGGTGCTGGGTGTGCAGGTAGTAGAACGCCTCGGCGATCTTCACCGGGTTCATCACCAGGTCGGGGTTCTGCCGGATGCGCGGCAGGGCGTTGGTGCCGGGCGAGTCGATGGTGCCGTCGATCACCACGTTGGCGACGTGCACGCCATGCTCGGAATATTCCTCGGTCAGCACCTGCGCCAGGGTGCGCATCATGACGCGCGGATAGTACAGCGACTGCCCGGTCATGCGCTTGCGCCCGCGCAGCGAGCTTGCATTGTTGGAAAAGAAGAACGAGCCCGCGCCGCGCTTGCGCATGGCCGGCAGGATCTCCTTGGCGACCAGGAACGGGCCGCGGCTCGCGATATGCTGGGCGGTGTCGAACATCTCGACCGGGATGTGTTCCAGCAGCTCCTTCTCCGGCGGCAGGTCGCGGCCTTCGAGATAGCCCGCGTTGTAGACCACGACCTCAGGATCGCCGGCATCGCCGCGGATCGTGGCGAAGGCCGCGGCGACAGACTCCTGCCTCGAGAGATCGAGCTCGACGATCATGCAGTCGCCGCCCTGGTCCTTGATCGCCGCCATCAGGCCCGCCGCATTGGGCGCGCTGCGCGTCGTCAACACGACGAAGAAGCCCTCGCCGGCGAACTTCTGGGCAATGGCGCCGCCGATGCCCCAGCGCACGCCGACGGGCAGCGCGCTGTCGTCCACCGCCTTGCCATGGATCAGCCGGGTGTTGCGGCCGTCGGCCTGCCACTTCGACGTGGCGCCGATCACCACGGCGACCGGCTTGCCCTTGCTCTTCCCCTCGCGAGTGTCGGCCATCGTGAAGGCTCCCTTCTTTGCCGGGCGCTTCATGCTCTTCCGGACTGCTCGCTGGGTCGCGTCAGACGCGACCTCCCTGCGCGCTCATGATCATGAGCGAGCCGGACGCTCGCGGTCCGGAAGAACATGAGCTCCTGGCAGTGAGGCTAGCGCTTCACCGCTTCGTACGCGAGCCGCTTGAACTCGAGGCGCGCCGGCCCCTCAGCAGGACAAGATAGGCGCACATGTCCCGGTCATGGCGCCGGGCAGAGCCGGTTCTCTCGCGGTTTTGGCCGCTGCTTGGCCTCATGCCGCGGCGCGAATGCTCGCCGCCGCCTCGGCGATGCGCTGCGGCGCCGTGGGCCGGGCATACATCCGCTTGAGATACGCCTGCAGGTTCGGCTTGCCCTCGAGCAGGCCCTGCTCGTTCGCCCAGTCCATCAGATAGGCCGTGACGCAGTCGGCCGCCGTGGGGGCGTCGCCGACGATGAAGGTGCGGCCCGCCATGTGGTGTTCGAACACGGTCGCCATGCGCGTGAAATCCTCGCGCGCGAGCGCCACGTCCTGCGGCAGGCGCTTCTCCGGCGGCAGCAGAGCGGTGTGCCGGGTGATCCGCCACAGCGGCTGCTCGAGCTCGGTCATGGCGAACATCACCCAGCGATAGACCTGGGC
>DATGZZ010000020.1:0-5257 GCA_035296945.1 Reyranella sp. | reverse complement strand
GGCACGTGCGCCTGCGCCACCTGGTGCAGGTTGCGCGACGAGTTTTCCTCGTAGGCCAGCACGTCGACGGCATCGACATAGACCAGGTCCTGGTCGCGCGCCCAGTCGCGGCGCTTGTTCTTGGGATCGCCGGTCAGCGGGCCCAGCACGACGGCGGGCAAGAGCCGGGCGAGCTTCGCGAGTTCAATCGCGGTCTCCGCGATCCGCGGCGCATGGCTGGCGACGGGCCGGGAGAGATAGCGAAGGGCGGCATGGCGGCCGGCCTCCTCGGTCTCGTGCGGCTGCAGGATGACGTCGGCCGGCACGCCCTCGGGCAGGTCGAGCGTGATCGGCTTGTTGGTCTCGCCCATGCCGCCCGCGATATGCGGCGGGATCTCCATGCCGATCGCCTCGGCCCGCCGGCGCGTGGTGACCAGTACGGGGGCTGCCTGGGCCAGGCCCTGCAGGCGCTGCAGGGCGTGCGGGCCGCAGGCTTCGGCGGCGATCACCAAGCCGCCGGCACCGTCATCGTCGCGCAGCACCACGATGCCGCCGCGGCGCAGCTCCGCTAAGGCGCGCTCGACAGCCGCCAGGGCCGTGGCGGTACGGGAATGAATCTGACCCGGAATCATGCTCTACCTGGAGACATCCTTAGCACGGAGCGGGCGCTTTTGCCGAAGTGAACCGCTTTTGCCATCTTTTCGTACCAGATAGAGTGTTTCTAGGTCGCCAGCAGGTAGCACCAGCATGTCTGTAAACAATCGCGGCAAGAAGATTCTGCTGGTCGACGACGACCAGGGCTTGCGTACCGTGCTCGCCGAGCAGCTCGACCTCTACGATGGCTTCACCACCATCCAGGTCGGCACGGCGGCCGAGGGCATGGAGAAGGCCAAGCTCGCCCATTATGACGCCATCCTGCTCGACATCGGCCTGCCCGACATGGACGGCCGCGAGCTCTGCAAGCTGATGCGCCGCCAGGGCGTGCGTGCGCCGGTGATCATGCTGACGGCGGCCGATTCGGACGCCGACACCATCCTGGGCCTGGAATCGGGCGCCAACGACTACGTCACCAAACCCTTCCGCATCAACGTCCTGCTCGCCCGCCTGCGCGCCCATCTGCGCCAGCACGAGCGCAGCGAGGACGCCGTGATGACCATCGGCCCCTACGAATTCCATCCTGCTGCCAAGATGCTGATGGAGAAGGGCGGCAAGAAGAAGATCCGGCTGACCGACAAGGAAGCCTCGATCCTGAAATACCTGTTCCGCGCCGGCGACCGGCCGGTGGCGCGCGATGTCCTGCTGAACGAGGTCTGGGGCTACAACGCCGGCGTTACGACCCATACCCTCGAAACCCACATCTACCGCCTGCGCCAGAAGATCGAGCGCGATCCGGCCAGCGCCGCCATCCTGATCACCGACCGCGGCGGCTACCGACTGCAGCCGTAGGTGCTTGCCAAAAGGTGACCGAAGCGTCATCTTTTTCCAAACTCGAACGATAATCGCCCGGGAGGGCTCCCTCATGAGCACGCAGCGCATCTACGCCCTGCCCGTCGAGACCACCCAGTGGAAGTTCGACGGCGCCACCGACATCCAGTTCAACTGGGAATACGACGACGGCTCGGACGCGCTGCTGGAGCTCTATGAGAAGGGCAAGAAGCAGCAGTGGGACGCCAGCACCCGCCTCGACTGGTCGCTCGAGCTCGATCCCGAGAACCCGATGCAGCTCAAGGACGAGGCGCTGTCGATCCACGATACCGACTACTGGCGCAAGATGACCGACAAGGAGAAGGGCTGGCTGCGCCAGAACCTGCAGGCCAACCAGATCTCGCAGTTCATGCACGGCGAGCAGGGTGCGCTGATCGCGACGGCCAAGATCGTCGGCACCGTGCCCGACATGAACGCCAAGTTCTACGCCGCCACCCAGGTCATGGACGAGGCGCGGCATGTCGAGGCCTACAAGCGCCTGCTGCACGAGAAGTTCGATCTTGCCTATCCGATCAATCCGTCGCTCAAGACGCTGCTCGAGCAGACACTGACCGACCGGCGCTGGGACATGACCTATCTCGGCATGCAGGTGCTGATCGAGGGCCTGGCGCTGGCCGCCTTCCAGTCGCTCCGCGACAAGGCCGGCAACACGCTGGCGGGTGCGGTGAACGCCTACGTCATGCAGGACGAGGCGCGGCACGTCTCGTTCGGCCGGCTGGCGCTGCGTGACTACTATCCTCACCTGTCGGCTGCCGAGCGCGACGAACGCGAGCAGTTCGTGGTCGAGGCGCTCTATTTCATGCGTGACCGCTTCAACAACTCGGAAGTGTGGGAACGGCTCGGACTGCCGGCCGATGCGCTGAACGAGCTGCACTACAATTCCAAGCAGATGGCGTCGTTCCGCGGCCGCCTGTTCAGCCGCGTCGTGCCCACGGTCAAGGATATCGGCCTGTGGGGCGAGCGCGTGCAGAAGGCCTTCGCCGACATGGGCGTGATGGAGTACGCCACTGTCGACGTCACCGAGCAGCTCGCCAACGACGGCAAGGTCGCCGACGACTTCGACAAGAAGATGTTCGTCGACAAGGCGATCGCAGCGGAGTGACGGCCCGCGCGGATGACGGGAGCGTGATCTGCTGAAATGACCGCAATGGGCTAGCGTGCGCCCCTCTTCGAAGGAGGACGCCATGCTGCGACGCGCGCTTTTGGTCTGCACAGCCGCCGCGATCTGCTCGACGCCCGTCTGGGCGCAAGAAACGCGGCGCGTGCGGGCGACGATAGAGAAAGTCGACGGTTCGACCCTCGCGGTGAAAACCCGCGAGGGCGAAGACCTCAAGATCACGCTCGCCGAGAAGCCCGTCTTCATCGCGATCGTCCCGGCGACGCTCGCTGATCTCAAGCCCGGCACCTACGTCGGCTCGGGCGCCACGCCGGGTCCCGACGGCAGCCTGGTCGCCATGGAAGTCCATATCTTCCCGGAGGCCATGCGCGGCACGGGCGAAGGGCATCGGCCGATGGAGGGGCCCAGTCAGGCGACCATGACCAACGCCAACGTCGACGTGTCGGTCACTGCCGTCGACGGCCAGATGCTGACGCTGAAATACAAGGACGGCGAAAAGAAGCTTCTGGTCACGCCCAAGACCGCCATCGTGGCTTACACACCCGGCGATCGCGCCGAGCTCAAGCCGGGCATCAAGATCTACATCGCCGCGGCGCAGAAGCAGGCTGATGGCTCGCTGGTGGCCGCTCGCATCTCCTACGGCCGCGACGGGCTCACGCCGCCGATGTAGGAGTCACAGCAGGACGACGATCACCAGCAGGACGGCCGGCACCAGTAGCGGCCAGGCCACGACGTGCAACAGCAGGCCGCCCGCGACCGCGCCCACCAGATAGCCGAGCCAGGTCAGCAACAGCAGGCGCGGCGTGGCGACGACCGGCAGTTTGCCGGCTTCCGCCGGCCACAAGTGGTCGAGTGCTGCGTCGGCCGTGCGCGCGAGCGTGCTGGTCACGACCACGGTGCTGACGGAAACGCCGCCGAACTGGGTGATGGCCGAAGCCTGCAGGCCCATCGCAAACGCCAGCACCAGGACGGCAGGCTCCTCCATGGCGATCGGCAGGAAGGCCATGGCGCCGATGATCACCGCCTCCAGCAGCAGGGGGATCATCGGCCTGTTCCATAAGCGCAGCAGCAGCCGCGCCAGCATGGCGCCGATGAAGAAGGCGACCAGAGGCGCGAGATGACGGCCGGCGTCCGGGTAGCGGGCTTCGGAGAGCGCGATACCGGCCAGCACCGTGTTGCCGGTCATGTTGGCGGCGAACACGCCGCCCATGGTGATGTAACCCACCGCGTCGGAGATGCCGGCGATGATGGTGAGCAGCGTCGCCTGGATCTGCGGCCGGACGACCACTACACCACGTCGTAGGTGATCTCGACCTCGGCGCCGAAGCAGTGGCCCTGGCAGGTCAGGATCCAGTCATTGGCCAGGTCGTCGGGGGTGTAGATGTCGTTCTTGGCGAGAAGCACCTTGCCCTTGATGCGCTTGGCCGCGCACGAGGCGCAGAAGCCTTCCTCGCACGACGACAGCGGATTGAGCCCGGCATCGCGCGCTGCCTCGAGGATGGTCTGGCCCTTCTTGTAGGCCACCTTGTGCGCCTTGCCCTCGAAATGGATGGTGATGTGGTCGGGGATGACGTCGCCTTCCTCGCTGGGCTCGATCGGGATGGCGTCGTTGCCCGAAGCCTCGAAGCGCTCGATGCGCACGCGATCGTGGCTCATGCCATGCTCGAACAGCGTCTCCTCCACGAGCGACATGAACGGGCCGGGGCCGCAGAGATAGGCGTCGCCGGCCTCAAAACCCTTCATCGCCGCCACGATCTCCTCGGGCTTGGTGATGCCCTGCGTGGCGTCGAGATGGTGGATGATCTCCAGCCGTCCCGGATGGGCCTTCACCAGCGCCTCGAACTCGGCGTCGAAGATCACCGATTGCTTGTCGCGGTTGGCATAGAACAGGCGGATCTGCCGCTTGCCGGCTTTGAGCGCCGACTTGATCAGCGACATCATGGGCGTGATGCCGCTGCCGCCGCCGAACAGCAGCAAGGTCGCGGTGCTGTCGTTCAGCACGAAGCGGCCGGCCGGCGGCAGCACGTCCAAGGTGCCGCCTTCCTTCAGGGCGTCATGGAACCAGTTGGAGCCCTTGCCGCCGGCCACGCGCTTGACCGTGACCTTGGGCAGGCCGTCGGTCTCGGGCGCGCTCGACAGCGAATAGCAGCGGTTGAAGGCGCCGTCGGGGTGCCCCACCTTGAAGGTCAGGAACTGGCCGGCGCGATAGCGGTACTTGTCGGCAAGGTCGGCGGGGACATCTAGGACGAAGGAGCGTGCATCGGGCGTCTCTTGGATGATCTTGGCGATGCGCAGCTTGTTGTAGGACATTCGGTAAACCAGCGTTCAGGGGCCGTGCATTTTCGCGGCGGACTCTCCTAGCAGACTGTGCTAGCTTCCGCCGAGAAAAATGACCGGAGCGTCAACTTTGCCGCTCCGCTGTGGGATGGGACAGCCTTAATCGCCAGGAGGCAAGAGCCAATGACGACGCAGAAGATCTATCAGCTCCCCGTCGAGGTCACGAACTGGAAGTTCGATGGCGCCACCGAGATTGCCTTCAACTGGGAATACGATGCCGGATCGTCCGACCTGCTGAACCTCTACGAGAAGGGCAAGCAGCAGCAGTGGGACACCAGCACCCGGCTCGACTGGAGCCAGGAGCTGTTCGAGGGCAACCCGATGGGCATGGACGACCAG
>DATGZZ010000019.1:0-3773 GCA_035296945.1 Reyranella sp. | reverse complement strand
TTTTATGTGGCCGACGATCCTCGACGTGACGAACACGAAGCCCTAGCCACCCGGAGGCTGCCATGGCCAACGCGCTGTTCCGCAGTCAACTCGCGTCCTACGCGTCGGTGCATCGCGACTGGCGCAACAAGGCGACCCACTTCGTCGGCATCCCGGTCATCGTCTTCTCGCTGTTGCTGATCCTGTCGCTGTGGCGCTTCGAGGTCGGCGACCGCCAATGGACGATGTCGCTCGCCATCGCCATCGTGGCGGTGCTGGGCTGGATGGCGCTCGATCTCGGCGTCGGCATTATCATGGGCGCGATCATGGCGGTCGCCTGGTATGCCGCCGAGGCTTTCGCCGGTGCGCTGGGCTCGGCGCAGGCCGTGTGGATCGCCTTTATCGCCCTTTTTGTCGGCGGCTGGGTGCTGCAGTTCCTCGGCCATCACTACGAGGGCAAGCGGCCGGCGCTGATGGACAACATCTTCCAGGCCTTCATCGGGCCGATGTTCCTGGTCGCCGAGGCTATGGTCGTGATGGGCCAGCGCCGCGACCTTGCCGACGCCATGGGCGAAGGTGACGTCACGGCCCGGTGAGCAGGGTTGATTTGCACCAGCGGCGCCGCGACGCCAGATAGGCGCGGGGCGTAAAGGAGTTCTACTCATGCTGATCAAGCGCAGACACGGCTGGGAATTGGGCGAAAACCAGGCAACGCCCGAAGCTGCTTACTTGCAGCGCCGGTCCCTGGTGAAGGCCATGGGCCTGGGCGCCGCGTCGCTCGCCTTGCCGGCCATCGCTTCGGCCCAGGACAAGGATCCATCGGCCGCGCTCTACCCGGCCAAGCGTAACGACAAGTACGGCGTGCCCACGCCGATGACCGCCGAGAAGCTGGCGACGACCTACAACAACTTCTACGAATTCGGCACCGACAAGAGCATCTGGCGCGACGCCCAGAAGCTGGAGGTCCGGCCGTGGACCATCAAGGTCTCGGGCATGGTCGAGAAGCCGTTCGAGATCGGCATCGACGATCTTCTGGCCAAGGTGCAGCTCGAGGAGCGCGTCTATCGCCACCGCTGCGTCGAGACGTGGTCGATGATCGTGCCGTGGAGCGGCTTTCCGATGCGCTCGCTGGTCGAGCTGTGCAAGCCCACCAGCGGCGCCAAGTTCGTGGTGATGAAGACGCTCAGCAAGCCCGCGGTGATGCGCGAGCAGCGCGACCCGCTCTATCCCTGGCCCTACACCGAGGGCCTGGCGATGGACGAGGCGATGAACGACCTCACCTTCATCGCCACCGGCCTCTACGGCAAGCCGATCCACAAGCAGAACGGCGCGCCGCTGCGCCTGGTGGCGCCGTGGAAGTACGGCTTCAAGAATGTGAAGTCGATCGTCTCGGTCGAGTTCAGCGACAAGCGGCCCGTCTCGTTCTGGGAGAAGCTGCAGGCGAGCGAGTACGGCTTCTGGGCCAACGTGAACCCGCAGGTGCCGCATCCGCGCTGGAGCCAGGCGACCGAGAAGCCGCTGGGCAGCGACGCGCGCATCCCCACCCTGCTCTACAACGGCTACGGCGAGTTCGTGGCCGGGCTCTACGCCGACCGCAAAGCGGAAAAGCTCTTCATATAAGACAGCCGCCTGCCTTTGCTTCGTCGCGCCGGCCCGCGCTACAACGGGCATCGGCCCGCGAGGCCAAGGGAGGATTTTCAGTGAAGTTGTACCGCCGTTCCGTGCTTGCGGGTGCTGCCGCCCTGTCGGCATCGCCAAAAGCATTCGCACAGGCGTATCCCAGCAAGCCGATCAAGATCGTCGTGCCGTTCGCGGCCGGCAGCGCCACCGACCTGACGGCGCGCGGGCTTGCGGCCAAGCTGCAGGAGCTTCTCAAGCAGCCGATCGTCGTCGACGACAAGCCCGGCGCTTCGGGCCAACTCGGCGCCTCGGCGGTCGCGACGGCGCCGCCCGATGGCTACACGCTGCTGATGGGCACCAACTCGACCAACGCCGCCAATACCGCGCTGTTCAAGAAGCTCTCCTACGATCCGGAGAAGGACTTCGTGCCGATCATGCGCTGTGTGACCGGCGTCAACGTTCTGGTGGTCAACAACGACCTGCCGATCAAGTCGGTCGCCGAGCTGATCGACTACGCCAAGAAGAATCCCGGCAAGCTGAACTACGCCGAGGCCAGCGCCTCGCAGCGGCTCTCGGCCGAGATGTTCAACAAGATGGCCGGCGTGAAGATCGAACGCGTGCCCTACAAGGCGAGCCCGCAGGCGATGGGCGACGTCATGGCAGGTCAGGTCCAGCTGATGTTCCCCGACCTGCCGCAGGGGCTGGCGCAGATCGACGCCGGCAAGGTGCGCGGGCTCGGCACCACGGGCCTGAAACGAACCACGGTCGCCCCCAACCTGCCGGCCATCGCCGAGACCGTTCCGGGCTACTCGCTGGTCTATTGGCTGGCGGTGTTCGCTCCGGCCGGCACGCCCATGGACATCCAGAAGACGCTGGCCGACACCATCGCCGAGGCGCTGAAGGACCCGGCGACGGGCAAGGCCATGACGCAGGGCCGCATGGAAATCTCGCCGTTGCCGCTCGAGCAGTTCGCCGCCTACGTCAAGGAACAGACGACGTGGTGGACCACCGAGATCAAGGCCGCGGGCATCGAACCGGAGTGACACGCATGAGCAAGGTCATCATCGAGAAGAACGGCCCGGTCAAAACGGTCTGGATGAACCGGCCCGAGAAGCGCAATGCGCTCGACAGCGAATTGCTGAAAGAGATGATTGCCGCCCTGCAGGCGCCGGTCGCGGCGGAAGATCGCGTGCTGGTGATCCGCGGCAAGGGCGAGGTGTTCTGCGCCGGCCTCGACATGGCCGAGCGCAGCAAGTCGGCCGGCGCCGGCGAGGCGAGCGGCATCGAAGTCATGCTGCGCGCCATCGAGCTCTGTCCGTTGCCCGTGGTGGCGGTGGTGCAGGGCGACGCCATCGCCGGCGGCAACGAGCTGGCGCTGCATTGCGATCTCGTGGTGGCGAGCCAGAAGGCGCGCTTCGGCATGTCGCTCGCCCAGGTTGGCCTCGCGCCCAACTGGTTCCTTGCCAAGAAGCTGATGGAAGTGCTGGGGCCGGTGACGACGCGCGAAATGCTGCTGCTGGGCGATCCCCTGCCCTCAACCAAGCTCCATGCGCTCGGCCTGATCGCCCGCTGCGTGCCGGCCGACCAGCTCGAAACAGAGGCAAGTAAGGTGATCGGCCGGTTGGCCGCCAATGCGCCGCTGTCGCTCAAGGCCATGAAGGCTCTGACCGTGCGCCAGCTCGAGTTCCGTGACGCCATCAAGCACGACGATGTGGACGCCCTGGTGCGGGCCGCGATGCAGAGCCAGGACGCCCAGGAAGGCATGAAGGCCCGCTTGGAGAAGCGCACCGCGAAGTTCCAGGGCAAGTGACGTGGCGCTCCGCCTGCGCCTCGACAAGCCCTGGCGCCCGCTGACGGCGGAAGTCGTCGATCGCCTGCCGGGCCAGCTCGGCGTCTACCAGATCGCCGACGCCAAGGGCGCGATCGTCTATATCGGCCAGGCCGGCGCCCGTACGGCCTTCGGCCTGCGCAGCGAGCTGCAGCGCGAGGCGAGCCAGCGCGCCTCGGGCCATCAGTTCCGTGTCGAGGTCAACCAGCAGTACCGCACGCGCTGGTTCGAGCTCCTGATGGTGCACCAGGCCGACCACGGCAGCCTGCCAACCGACAACGCCAAGAACCCGCCGCCTGCACTCGGCAGGCTCAGCCCGAACTGACGAGGCAACCATGGATTTCGA
>DATGZZ010000018.1:0-6304 GCA_035296945.1 Reyranella sp. | reverse complement strand
TGCGTCTCGTTGGCCTGATCGGTCCGAGGATGGTGCATGGGAAGACAGATCGTCCATCGCCTGCTGGTCTCGTTTCCCGCGCTGCTCGGCGTTCTGTTCCTTTGCTTCTGTCTCCTGCAGGTGGTGCCGGCCGATCCGGCGATGATCATCGCCGGGCCTGAGGCCAAGGCCGAGACCATCGCCGCCATCCGTCTCGAGCTCGGGCTCGATCGCCCGATCCCCATCCAGTTCGCCGAGTACATCGGACGCGTGCTGCGCGGCGATCTCGGCCGCTCGATCATCTCCAACAAGATGGTGAGCGAGGAGCTGGCGCTGACCATCGGTCCTACCGTCGAATTGATGCTGGGCGCCATGCTGATCGCCGTGCCGCTCGGCCTGGCGCTCGGCACCTTTGCCGCGGTGCGGCGCGGCAGGCTCAGCGATCGCGTCATCATGGCGATCTCCGTGGCGGGCGTTTCCATGCCGGTGTTCTTCATCGGCCTGATCCTGATCCAGTATGTCGGCTACAAGTGGGGGCTGCTGCCTTTCACCGGCCGCACCGGACCGATCTGGGACGGTGGCCTGCCGAGCCTGATCCTGCCCGCCCTGACGCTCGGCCTGGTGCTGATCGGCCCGATCGCGCGGCTGACGCGCACCGCCGTGCTGGAAGTGCTGGGCGCCGACTTCGTGCGCACCGCCCGCGCCAAGGGACTGCGCGAGACGGTGGTGATCATCCATCACGCACTGCGCAATGCGCTGATCCCGGTGGTCACGCTGATCGGCCTGCAGGCGGCCTTCCTGCTGGGCGGCGCGGTGGTGACGGAGACCATGTTCTCCTGGCCGGGTGTCGGGCGGCTTGCCGTCGGCGCCATCGTGTCGAGCGATTTCCCGACGGCGCAGGGCGCCATCATGATCCTGGCCATCGCCTTCCTGACCATCAACCTGCTTGTCGACGTGCTCTACGTCTATCTCGATCCCAGAGTCCAACGATCATGAGTGTTCAACGGTCATGAGCGTCGAAGCCCTCAATGCTCCTGTCGCCGAGGAGACGACCGGTGCGCTCTCCCGGTCGGGCGTGCTGCGCCGGCTGGCGCGCGACAAGGTGGCGGCGATCGCTGCCCTCATCCTCACCCTGATCGCGCTCGCGGCCATCTTCGCGCCGGTGGTGGCGCCCTACGATCCCTATCTCACCGACCTCACCAAGGTGATGCAGCCACCGTCCGAGGAGCACTGGTTCGGCACCGACAATACCGGCCGCGACATCCTGAGCCGTGTCATCTTCGGCACGCGCAATACCCTGATGCTGGGCCTGATCGGCGTCATCATCGGCGGTCTCTTCGGCGGGCTTTTGGGCATCCTCGCCGCCTACTACCCGCGTGCCGACGGCTGGATCATGCGCCTGGTCGACGTGATGCTGGCCTTCCCGGCCATTCTCATCGGGCTGGCCGTCGCCGCCGTCGCCGGTGCGGGCCTGGGCGCCGTGGTGATCGCGCTGGTGGTGGCGACGGTGCCCGACGTGGCGCGCGTCGCCCGTGGCGCCGCGGTCGGCGTCATGGGCCAGGAGTTCATGGAAGCCGGTCGCGCCGTCGGCGTGTCGGACCGCACGCTGATCTGGCGCTACCTGACCTTGAACTGCATCTCCACCATCTTCGTGTTCCTGACGCTGCGCTTCGGCCAGATCATCCTGATCGGCTCCGCGCTGGGCTTCCTGGGGATGGGCGCACAGCCGCCGACGGCCGAGCTCGGCATGATGGCTGCCCAAGGCCGCGACTTTCTCTTCATGGCGCCGCACATCGCGACGATCCCGAGCTGCGCGATCTTCGTCATCGTGCTGGCCGCCAACCTTTTAGGCGACGCCGTGCGCGACGTCCTCGATCCAAGGCTGCAGACATGATCAGAGCTGTTCTGGGAGGGAACGACCATGCGTAATTTGTTTGCCGGCGTAGCGGCGTTTCTGAGTATGGCTGGGATCGCGTCGATGACCGAGGCGCAGACGCTGCGCATGATGAAGTCGCTCGACGCCCCGCACTATGACGGCCAGCGCACGACCTGGTCGCCGACCTCCGACATCGTCAACATGTTCCAGGATACGCTGGTGGCGATGGACTGGGACGGCAAGACCGCCATCCCCTATCTCGCCAAGTCGTGGACCGTGAGCCCGGACGGCAAGCTCTACACCTTCAAGCTGCGTGACGACGTCACGTTCTGCAGCGGCAAGAAGTTCACCGCCGACGACGTAGTTTATTCCTTCAAGCGGCTGACCAGCCCCGAGCTCAAGGCGCCGCTCGCCTGGCGCGCCGGCAGCCTCAAGGACATCCGCGCCACCGATCCCTACACCGTCGAGTACGAGCTCGCCGAGCCCTACGCCGACCTGCTGCTCAACCTCACCATGTTCACCACGGCGATCCACAACAAGGAGAGCGTCGAGGCGCTGGGCAAGGACTACGGCGTCAAGGCGGCCGACGGCACCGGCCCGTGGTGCTTCGAATCGTGGCAGCCGCGCACCGAGATCGTGCTCAGGCGCCACGACGCCTACAAGTGGGGACCCTCGCTGTACCAGAACAAGGGCCCGGTGAAGTTCGAGAAGCTTTCGATCAAGATCGTGCCCGAAGACGCAAGCCGCGTCGCCGCCATGCTGGGCGGCCAGTTCGACGTCAGCCACCAGATCCCGCTGCAGTTCATCTCGCAGGTCAAGGCCTCGCCCAACCTCAACGTCCAGGAAGCGACGCCCAACTTCCAGCTGATGTACTACGGCTACAAGACCAGCCGGCCGATGGTGGCCGACAAGCGCGTGCGCGAGGCGATGAACATCGCCATCAACCGCGCCGAGATCGTCAAGGGAATCATGCTGGGCCAGGCCGATCCGGCCTACACCTTCATCGATCCCAAGGCGCTCGACTTCGCCCAGTCGACCAAGAACATCATCAAGGAGGATGTCGAGCGCGCGAAGAAGCTTCTCGACGAAGCCGGCTGGAAGGTCGGTGCCGACGGCATTCGCGAGAAGGACGGCGTGAAGCTCGCCCCCAAAGTCTACTTCACCCAGGTCTCCTATTTCGGCCGCGTATCGGAGGCGATCCAGGGCTACATGCGCAAGATCGGCATCGACTGGAAGGTGCAGGGCTTCGACTCGACCATCGCCTTCGCCAAGATGAGCGAGCAGGACTACGATCTCTGGACGGTCACCTTCCCCTACATGTCGGCCGGCGACCTGCTGAACTTCTACTTCGATTCCAAGAACATGCCGGCGCCCAATCGCATGAACTGGAACGATCCGCAGACCGACGAGCTCCTGAAGAAAGGCAAGGCCTCGCTGACCGACGCCGAGCGCACCAAGTACTACGGGCTCGCCCAGCAGCGCGTCACCGAGGAGCATCTGTGGATGCCGGTGATGAACGTGGCCATGTACACGACCAGCCTCAAGAAGCTGAAAGGCGTGCGGCCGCACATGCTCTATCAGAACACCTTCTACAAGGGCCTGGACTACTCGTTCTGATGGACAAGCTTCTGGAGGTCCGCGGTCTTCGGACGTATTTCCATACCGACCGCGGGCTGTTCCGCGCGGTCGACGGCATCGACTTCTCGGTCGACCGCGGCAAGACGGTCGGCCTGGTGGGCGAATCGGGCTGCGGCAAGAGCGTGACCTCGCTCTCGGTCATGGGCCTGGTGGCGAGCCCGCCTGGCCAGGTCGAGGCCGAGGCCGTGAAGTTCGACGGCCGCGACATCCTCGGCCTGTCGGCCGACGAACGCCGCAAATTGCGCGGCGGCAAGATGTCGATGATCTTCCAGGAGCCGATGACCTCGCTGAACCCGGTCCACACGATCGGCCAGCAGATCGTCGAGGCGATCCTGGCGCACACCCAGATATCGCCACAGGCGGCCAAGAAGCGCGCCATCGACATGCTGGAACTGGTGCGCATCCCGTCGGCGGCCGAGCGCATCGACGACTATCCGCACCGCCTGTCGGGCGGCATGCGCCAGCGGGTCATGATTGCCATGGCGCTTTCCTGCGAACCCTCGCTGCTGATCGCCGACGAGCCGACAACGGCGCTCGACGTCACCATCCAGGCGCAGATCCTCGACCTGCTGGCCGGCCTGCAGAAGCGGTTGGGCATGGCGGTCCTGATCATCACCCACGATCTCGGCGTGATCGCCGAGGTGGCCGACGAGGTGATCGTCATGTACGCCGGCAAGATCGTCGAAAGCGCGCCGGTCGCAGACCTGTTCGCCGATCCGCAGCACCCCTACACGATCGGCCTTTTGGGCTCGATACCCCGGCTCGACGTCGATCGCGAGCGGCTGTCGACCATCGAGGGCACGGTGCCCAGCCCCAATAACCAGCCCAAGGGCTGCCGCTTCTCGCCGCGCTGCCCCTTCGCCGACCGGCAATGCCGCGAGGAGCCGCCGCCGCTGCGCGACATCAGCGCCGGCCACCAGGTCGCCTGCTGGAAGGCGCCGGTCGAGCGGCCGAGGACCGCGGCATGAGCACGACGGCGCCGGTGCTCGAGGTCCCCGTTCTTGATGTGCGGGGCCTGGTAAAGCATTTCCCCGTCACCCGCGGCCTGATCCGCCGCAGGGTGATCGGCATGGTGCGTGCCGTCGAAGGCGTGACCTTCGACATCGCCCGCGGCGAGACCTTGGCGCTGGTGGGCGAATCGGGCTGCGGCAAGTCGACGACCGGCCGCCTGGTGCTGCGCCTGATGGATCCGACGGCGGGCTCGGTGCGCTTCAAGGGCAACGAGATCGCGGACCTCGACAAGCAGTCGCTGCGCCAGATGCGCCGCCACATGCAGATCATCTTCCAGGACCCCTATGCCTCGCTCAATCCGCGCATGACCGTGGGCGAGATCCTGATCGAGCCGATGGCCGTGCACGGCCTGCACACCGAGGCCGAGCGCGAGCAGCGCGCCCGCGAGCTTCTGGCCGTCGTCGGCCTCCTGCCCGAGCATGCGCGGCGCTATCCGCACCAGTTCTCGGGCGGCCAGCGCCAGCGGATCGGCATCGCCCGGGCGCTAGCGGTCAATCCCGACCTGATCGTGTGCGACGAGCCCGTCTCCGCCCTCGACGTCTCGATCCAGGCGCAGATCGTCAACCTGCTGCAGAACCTGCAGCGCCAGTTCGGCCTCTCCTACCTTTTCATCGCCCACGACCTCGCCGTGGTGAAGCACATCAGCGACCGCGTGGCGGTGATGTATCTCGGCAAGCTGGTCGAGATCGCGACCAAGCGCGACCTCTACGACCGGCCCCTGCATCCCTACACCCAGGCGCTGCTGTCGGCGATCCCGCGCCCCGACCCGCGGGTGCGCAAGAAACGCATGCTGCTGGCGGGCGACGTGCCCAGCCCCTTCGCCCCGCCATCAGGCTGCCGCTTCAACACGCGCTGCGCCTTCGCCCAGGACCGCTGCCGCAAGGAGGAGCCGCTGCTGCGCGATGCCGGCAACGGCCATCGCGTGGCCTGCCATTTCCACGATACGCTCCCGGCGCCGACGATCGCCGCCGCCGACGGACCGGCGGTCGGCAAGTTCGCCGAACGGCTGGCCGCGTTCGAAGCGGCGAAGCAGGCGCGGGCCTCGACGTAACAAGCGCTCGGCCCTGGCGCGCGTCACGTGCTCCTTTGGCCTCCTTGGAGCTACGGCATTTCTTGACGATCCGTGGTAAGATGAGCTTCAGACAGGATCGGACATGGCCACTCAGGCTGATATTGCAGAAAAGCGCGATGCCCTCGCTGCTATCTGCCGCCGCCACAGCGTGTCCCGCTTGGAGGTCTTCGGTTCGGCTGTGCGCGGCGGTGACTTCGATCCAGTCCGCAGCGACGCCGACTTCCTCGTGACATTCGAGTCGGCTGTCCGCAACGATCTTGGCGCGCTGGTTGAACTCAAGGATGAGCTGGAGAAGCTTCTCGGGCGCCCGGTCGATCTCGTCGAACGCGAAGCCGTTGAGGCGAGCCGAAATTTCATCCGCCGCCAGGCGATCCTAAGAGACGCCAAGACAATCTATGGCTGACTGGCCCGAGCGGGACGCCGCGCTTCTGCTCGACATGCTATTGGCGGCGAGAGACGCCCGCTCCTTCATCAAAGATCTCAACGAGGCCGCCTTTCTTGCCAGCCGTCTGCACCAGAATGCAGTCATTCGCTCACTCGAAGTACTTGGTGAGGCGGCCAGCAAAATCTCCGCCGATACGAAAGGACGCTATCTTGATATCCCTTGGTGGGAGATCGTAGCCATGCGCCATCACCTCATCCACGGCTTTGGAAGGTGGCGCACGAGCATCTCGTTCCGCTGATTGCCAGTTTGGTGTATATCGTGCCCCACAGTGGCGAGAACAGTC
>DATGZZ010000017.1:0-5341 GCA_035296945.1 Reyranella sp. | reverse complement strand
CCCTTGCTGGCCGTGATCCTGTTGGTTTCGGCAGTAAAGGTGTGGCGGCACAAATAGGAAGAGGCAAAGAAAAAGCCGCCGGAACCGGCGGCTTCTTCGTCGATTGCAGGCGCGGCGATCAGGTCGCCGCCGCCATCGGCTGCTTGGTCGGACGGTTGGCCGCCTCGACCACCATGTTCTTCATGGCCTTCTGCAGCTTGTCGAAGGCGCGCACCTCGATCTGGCGCACACGCTCGCGGCTGATGCCGTACTTGGACGACAGGTCTTCGAGCGTCTTGGGCTCGTCGACCAGGCGGCGCTCGACGATGATGTGCCGCTCGCGATCGGTGAGCTGCTTCAGCGCGTTGGCGAGCATGTGCTTGCGCTGGCCGAGCTCCTGACTCTCGGCGAGACGGGCTTCCTGGTTGGGGCTGTCGTCGACCAGCCAATCCTGCCACTCCATGTCGCCCTCGGCCTTGACCGGGGCGTTGAGCGAAGAGTCGGGCGCGGCGAGGCGGCGGTTCATGTTCACCACCTCCTCCTCGGGCACGCCGAGGCGGGTCGCGATCTTGGTCACCTGCTCGGGCGACAGATCGCCCTCCTCGATGGCCTGCATCTGGCCCTTGAGCTTGCGCAGGTTGAAGAACAGCTTCTTCTGCGCTGCCGTGGTGCCCATCTTCACCAGCGACCAGGAATGAAGGATGTATTCCTGGATCGAGGCGCGGATCCACCACATGGCATAGGTCGCCAGACGGAAGCCGCGGTCCGGGTCGAACCGCTTGACCGCCTGCATCATGCCGACGTTTCCCTCGGAAATGAGCTCGGCCACGGGCAGGCCGTAGCCGCGATAGCCCATGGCGATCTTGGCCACGAGACGCAGATGGCTGGTCACCAGCTGATGGGCGGCTTTGGAATCGCCATGCTCGCGCCAGGCTTTGGCCAGCATGAACTCCTGCTGCGGCTCGAGCAGCGGGAACTTCCGGATCTCCTGCAGGTAGCGGCTGAGGTTGCCTTCCGGCGTGAGGGACGACGGCAGGGCGGGAAGATTGGCGGTGGTAGCACTCATGGCTCCCCCTTTCTGGTACTAGGCTGAACGGGCGTTTAGCACTCACACCCGTCGACTGCTAAAAAGGACTCTAGGTGCCGAACAAACTCTAGGTCAACTAAATCCGACTAATCCCCTCGGGTATTGGGGATTTACTTAACACTGTTCAGCTCCGCCACCAACATCCTGAAATCTTGAGGCAATTCTGTGGCGAAGCGCATCTCCTTACCCGTCCGCGGATGCCGGAACTCCAGCACAGCGGCGTGAAGGGCCTGGCGTCCGAAGCTTCTCAACGAGGCGGGTTGGCTGGCGTTCCGAGACTTCCGGCCATAGACCGGGTCGCCGACAACGGGACAACCGAGATGGGCAAGGTGGACGCGCACCTGATGGGTGCGGCCGGTCTCGAGCTTGGCCCCCAGCAGGCTGGCGATAGGGGCCAAGGGCGGCCCGAAGCGGCGCTCGACCCAGTACTCGGTCACGGCCATGCGGCCGCTGCTGGTGCGGACGGCCATGCGCTTGCGGTCGACCGGATGGCGGCCGATGGCGGCCTCGATGGTGCCCTTCTGGGCCTTGGGACCGCCCCAGACCAGGGCCCGGTAGATGCGGGTGAGGTCGTGGGCGGCGAACCGCTTGGCGAGCGCATGGTGGCTGCGGTCGTTCTTGGCCACCACCATGACGCCGGACGTGTCCTTGTCGAGGCGATGGACGATGCCCGGCCGGCGCACGCCGCCGATGCCCGACAGGCTGTCGCCGCAGTGCGCCAGCAGGGCATTGACCAGGGTGCCGTCGGGATTGCCCGGCGCGGGATGGACGACGAGGCCAGCGGGCTTGTTCAGGACCAGGAGGTCGGAATCCTCGTAGAGGATGTCGAGATCGATCGCCTGCGGCTGGGGCTCGGCCGGCTCGGGCTCGGGGATGTCGACAATGAAACGCTCGCCCGTTTTGACCTTGCGGGACGGCTCTTCTATCGTCCGGCCGTCTTCAAGCGCCACCCGGCGGCTTTCGATCAACGCCTTCACGCGGCTGCGCGTGAGGTCCGGCAGGGCAGCCGCCAGCGCGCGGTCCAACCGCTCGCCCGAGGCGCTTTCATCGACGGTCACGACGTGGCGGTCGCTCATGGAGTTTTCGTGGCGTCCCCTGCTCCGGCCTACGCACCGCTCTGGTTGAAGGTGCTGGTCATCGTGATGGGCCTGCTGATCGTGGCGGGTTTCGTGGTCATCGCGGCCGAGATTGTCCGCCGCATGTCTACGCCCAACGCCGCCCGCTCGCCAGCCGCCACGACCGGCTTCACCGAGCGCATCGCGCTCCCGGCCGGCGCGCGCGTGGTGTCGGTGACGGCTGCCGGCGATCGGTTCGTCGTCCATGTCGAGACGCCGGGCGGGCCCGCCTCCGCCTACATCGTCGATCCGCGCAACGGCGCGCTTCTCGGCACGGTCGAATTCGCGCCGGGGATCGGGCGGTGATCATGACAACGGGAGCGCGGGCCTCTGGCCCGCTCATGAGTGCGGGCCAGAGGCCCGCGCTCCCATGAGGTCGTGATGTTCGACCATCTGTCGATCACGGCGAGCGATCTCGATCGCGCCGAGAAATTCTACGACGCCATCCTGGCGCCGCTCGGCGTGCCGCGGGTCAATCGGCGCGCGCGGGCGATCGGCTATGGCGAGCGCCGGCATGTCGACGGGGCGGCCTGCTATTTCTCGGTCTATCTCAGCGACAAGGTCGTGCCCGACAACCGCCATTGGTGCTTCCGCGCGCCGAGCCGCGCTGCCGTGCGCGCCTTCCATGCCGCCGCTCTCGCCAACGGCGGCAGCGACGACGGTGCCCCCGGCATCCGCGAGATCTACAGTCCCGACTACTACGCCGCGTTCGTGCGTGATCCCGACGGCAATCGCCTCGAGGCCGTGACGCGCCGGCCCGAGGTACAACCATGAACTTCCGCAGCGACAACGAGGTCGGCGCCCATCGGTCGATCATCGAGGCGGTGAGCCGCGCCTTCACCAGCGGCAGCGCCTTCTCCTACGGCGCCGACGACTGGACGCAGCGCGTCGAGCGCCGTCTGCGCGAGCTGTTCGACAAGCCCGACCTGGCGGCCTTCCCGGTCGTCACCGGCACCGCCGCCAACAGCCTGGCGTTGGCCTGCTGCACCCCGCCGTGGGGCGCGATCTTCTGCCATCCGACGGCCCACATCGCCGCCGAGGAGACCGGCGCCCCGGAGTTCTATACCGGCGGTGCGCGGCTGTTCCGCATCGACGGCGCCGAGGGCAAGGTCGATCCGGTGAAGCTCGCCCAGGCGCTGGCCCAGCCGGTCTACGGCGTGCCGCATTTCGCCCAGCCCGCCGCCGTCAGCATCACCCAGGCGACCGAGTGCGGCACCGTCTATGCGCCCGAGGAGATTGCCGCCATCGCCACCTCGACGCATCGCCATGGGCTGAAACTGCACATGGACGGCGCGCGCTTTGCCAACGCCGTGGCCTATGTCGGCTGCTCGCCGGCCGAGCTGTCGTGGAAGGCCGGCGTCGACGTGCTGAGCTTCGGCGCCACCAAGAACGGCGTGATGGCGGCCGAGGCCGTGGTCTTCTTCAATGCCGAGCTGGCGCGCGACTTCGCCTTCCGCAGCAAGCGCGGCGGCCATCTGCTCTCCAAGATGCGCCTGGTGTCGGCCCAGCTCGACGCCTACCTGAGCGACGGCCTGTGGCTCGACAACGCCCGCCATGCCAACGCCATGGCGCGCCGGCTGGTGGCCGGGCTCACGCCGCTCAAGGGCACGCAGCTCATGTACCCGGTCGACGCCAACGAGATCTTCGTCGTCATGCCCGCGCACATGCACGATGCGCTGCAGGACGGCGGCGCCAAGTATCATCCCTGGCCGTCGGACCGGCCGGGCGAGCGTGCCTTCCGGCTCGTCACCGCCTTCGACACCGATCCGGCCGACGTCGATCGCTTCCTCTCAATTGCCAAATCGGCGTGAAATCTACAGCGTGAGTACCCAATGACCCATCAGCGCACCCTCACCGCCGCCCATTGGGGCGTCTACGAGGTCGAGTACGACGACAACGGCAAGGCCGTGCGGCTGCATCCTTTCTCCAAGGATCCCGATCCCTCGCCGATCGGCCTGCACATGCTGTCCGACGAGGTGACGCGGCTGCGCGTACGCCGTCCGGCGGTGCGCAAGAGCTGGCTGGAGAAGGGTCCGGGCGCTGCTCCCGAAAAGCGCGGCCAGGAGCCGTTCGTCGAGCTCGAGTGGGACGCAGCGCTCGATCTCGTCGCCAAGGAACTGAAGCGCGTGAAGGACACGCACTCCAACCGCTCGATCTTCGGCGGCTCCTACGGCTGGTCGAGTGCCGGCCGCTTCCATCATGCGCAGAGCCAGGTCCATCGCTTCCTGAACTCGGTCGGCGGCTATGTGCGCCACCAGGATTCCTACAGCCTGGGTGCTGCGCGCGTGCTGATGCCGCACATCGTGGCGCCGATGGACGAGCTGATGTCCATGCACACGCCGTGGGACGTGATGGCCGAGCACTGCAAGCTCTTCGTCTCCTTCGGCGGCGTGCCGCACAAGAACAGCCAGATCAATGCCGGCGGCGCCACCAAGCATCATGTGAAGGGCGGGCTCTACGGCATGCGCGCCAAGGGCGTGCGCTTCGTCAACGTGACGCCGACGGCGGACGATCTCGACACCGGCGGCGCCGTCGAATGGCTGGCGATCCGGCCCAACACCGACACCGCGCTGGTGCTCGCCCTCTGCCACACGCTGCTGGCGGAGAACCTGCACGACCGCGAGTTCCTCGCGCGCTGCACCGTGGGCTTCGAAAAGTTCGCGCCCTCGCTCGCCGGCAAGGATGCGGCCTGGGCCGAGAAGATCACCGGCATCCCCGCCTCGCGCATCGTGGCGCTCGCCCGCGAGATGGCGGCGACGCGCACCACGGTCAGCATCAACTGGTCGCTGCAGCGCAGCCATCACGGCGAGCAGCCGTTCTGGGCGATGATCACGCTGGCCTGCATGCTGGGCCAGGTCGGCCTGCCCGGCGGCGGATTCGCCGTGGGCTACGGCCCGGTCAACCTGATGGGCAGTGCGTTTCCGAAATACAGCGGACCCACGCTGCCGCAGGGCACCAATGCCGTCAGCGACTTCATCCCGGTCGCGCGCTTCACCGACATGCTGCTGCAGCCGGGCGGCACCGTGCCGTACAACGGCCGCACTCTCGTCTATCCCGACATCCGGCTGGTCTACTGGGCGGGCGGCAATCCGTTCCATCACCACCAGGACCTCAACCGCCTGATGCTGGCCTGGCGCAAGCCCGAGACCATCGTGTTCCA
>DATGZZ010000016.1:0-2134 GCA_035296945.1 Reyranella sp. | reverse complement strand
ACGGTGCTGGGCAAGAGCGCGACCCAGACCGGGATTCTGCTGACCGCCTGGCCGCTCGCGCTGGCGGCCATCGCGCCGATCGCCGGACGGCTGGCTGACCGCCATCATGCCGGCCTGCTGGGCATCATCGGGCTCACCAGCATGACGGCTGGGCTGGTGCTGACGGCGCTGCTGCCGGCGAACCCGACGACAACCGACATCATGTGGCGGCTGGTGCTGTGCGGCGCGGGCTTCGGCATCTTTGCAGCACCCAACAACCGGCTGATGATGAACGCCGTGCCGCGCGACAGAAGCGGCAGCGCCGGCGGCATCATCGCCTCGGCCCGCACGCTGGGCCAAACCATGGGCGCCGCCCTGGTGGCGCTGGTGTTCGGCCTGTTCGACTTCTCCAGCGGCGGCGCCGCCGATGCCGCCCGCGCCGCGATCTGGCTGGGCGCGGGCTTCGCCGGCGCGGCTCTGGTGATCGGCAGCCTTCGGCTGAGGCACTAGGAACGTGCCCGCCAAGCTCGTCGTCGCCGCCGTCATCGTCGTCCTGATCGTCGGCTACTTCCTCGGCCTGTGGTCGGACCTGGGCGGCTGGCTCAATGATCTCTGGTATTTCCTCGCCGCCTCGACCCTCGTGCCGAACTGGCTTTTAGGCATTTTCGCGATCTGCGCGATCGTCGTCGCCGGCCTGCTGGGCGCCGGTTTGCGGCCGACGCGCAACGCCAGGCGCCCGTCACCGATCAGCACCCAGGAAAACTTCTTCAACATCCGCTGGCGCTGGTCATACGACGCATCGGGTGGTGTGCAGGACCTGACGCCCCACTGTCTGCGCTGCGGCAATCGGCTCGTGCTCAAGCATCTGGGCAACATTCAGCCCGCCGATCGGTACGAATGCCGCTGCGACCGGTGCGGCGCCGTCGCCTGTGAGATCGACTGCTCAGTCGAGGAATTCGAGAACCGCGTCCTCAGCAGGATCCACGAGACGACTGGTTAGGCGGCGCGGTGCATCTCGCGGAACAATGAGGGCGCCATGCCGAAGCGGCGTTCGAAAGCCTGGCCGAACCGCGCCGGTGAATTGAGGCCGACCTTGCCGGCAATGGTCTTGATCGGGAGGCCTTTCGTCAGCAGCGTACGCGCCGCGTCGAGCCGCAGGCCCTCGACGAAATGCGCCGGTGTCTTTCCGGTCGCCTCGGTGAACTTGCGATAGAAGCTGCGCTCGGTCAGGTCGGCGCGGACCGCGAGGGTCGGCACGTCGAGCGGCTGGTCGAGATTCTCCTGCATCCAGTCGATCAAGGCGGCGAACGGCGCCTCTGCCGCCGTCTGGGCCTGCAGCAGCGGACTGAACTGCGACTGATAGCCCGGCCGACGGGCGTAGAGCACGAAGTGCCGCGCGATCAGGTTCGCCGTGGCCGCGCCGAGGTCGGCCTCGACCAGGGCCAACGCCATGTCGATGCCGGTCGTGACCCCGGCCGACGTCCAGATCTTGCCGTCGACGACGTAGAGCGAATCGGCGTCGACCTCCAGCGCCGGAAACTTCCGGGCCAGGCGCTCGCAACTCGCCCAGTGGGTCGCCACGCGCTTGCCGTCGAGCAGCCCGGCCGCCGCGAGCACGAACGCGCCGGTGCATACCGAGCCGAAGCGCTTGGCCTTGGGCGCAACCGTGCGCAGCCAGCGCCGCAGATCGTCACGCACCGTCGCGGCTTTCAGGCCGCGCGAACCGCCGGCCACCAGCAAGGTGTCGGGCTGGCCGCCGATCTTGCGGCTCTGGATCGCCACGCCCGCGCTAGACGTAACCGCGCCGCCGTCGGGCGACACGATCCTGAGGTCGTAGAAAGGCTGTCCCCGGCTTTCGTTGGCGGCGCCGACCACGGCAGCCGGGCCGGTGACATCGAGGAGTTGGCAGCCTTCATAGGCCAGGATGGAGATGCGGTGTCTGGGCATTGGCAGAAAATAGACCTCTTTTGTCATTTCTGCCAGCCCGCTCCACGCTAGGATGGCGGCAATCCAAGGAGCTCCCCCATGGCTGAGCCCATCCAGATCGGCGTCCTGCTTTCCCAACGTCACCCAGCTCGATGCCACCGGCCCCGCCCAGGTCCTGTCGCGCGTGCCGGGCGCCAAGATGCACATGATCTGGAAGACGCACGATCCG
>DATGZZ010000015.1:0-4722 GCA_035296945.1 Reyranella sp. | reverse complement strand
GGTGCACAACCTGCCGGGTGGCGGCCGGCGCCTGGAACAGAAGGCCGAGGGCTACCGCGCCACCATCGTCAGCGGCGAGGTGACGTATCGCGACGGGGCCTTTACCGGTGCATTGCCCGGCCGGCTGGTGCGCGGGGCGCGTTAGCTGGGGGCGCGCCACTCCAGTGGCGCGTCATATTCGGACCGCGGGCCTCTGGCCCGCCTCATGATCATGAGCGGGCGAGACGCCCGCGATCCGAATCATGAGCAGACGCGCCACTGGAGTGGCGCGCCCCCAGCACTCAGTTGTAGTACAGGCCGTAGGCGTCGGAGCCGTCCCAGGCATCGCCCCAGTCGAGGTTCGCCATGGTCGCCGTCGGATTGTAGGGATCGCCGGCGTCCTGATTGTACATCTGGTTGACCCGGCTATCGATCATCTGCGCCCGGCCCTTCTTGATGAAGGTGTTGTAGGCCGTCTGGCCGCCGACATAGAGGCAGCCGCAGACATTCTGGTCGGGATAGACCCAGACCGGCTGGCCCTTGAAGGTCGTCTGCGAGATGCGATGCGGCGGCATCTGCTTGAAGGCGGCGACCTTGGCCGGTGTGTTGAGCGTGAGCTTCTTGAAACCCGAGTCGGCCAGCAGGTTTTCCTTGCTTTCCGGCTGGTAGCCCAGAGGGTTCATCGGATCGGTGTTGGAGCAGGCCGAGAGGCCGGCCGCCAGCGCCACTAAAGCAAGAATTGACGTCAACGGTTTCACCGCGGTCTCCCTTGTTACGCAGCGGCCTTGAGGCCGGCCTTCGCATCCTCTTTGATCATATCTGCCCCCTTCTCCGCCACCATGATCGTGGGGGCGTTGGTGTTGCCCGAGGGCACCGTCGGCATGATCGAGGCGTCGATGACCCGAAGGCCTGCGATGCCGTGGACCCGGAGCCGGTCGTCGACCACGGCCATGGGGTCGCTGCCCATCTTGCAGGTGCCGACGACATGGTAGGTCGTCTGGCCGTTCTGGCGGGCGTAATCGAGCCATTCGTCGTAGGTGTTCACGTCCTTGCCCGGCTTGTTCTCGTAGGCGATGTATTTCTCCAGCGACGGGTGCGAGACGATCTTGCGGGCGATCTGCATGCCCGCGACCGTGGCGTCGCGGTCGATCTGAGCCGATAGGAAGTTCGGCCGGATGGCGGGCTCCACCCCCGGCGTCGCCGACTTGATATGGATCGAGCCGCGCGAATCGGGCCGGCACTGGCCGATCACCACCGTCATGCCCGGCTCCTTCTCCAAGAGCCGCTTCTGCGCGGTGTCGTAGCTGGCATGGGCCATATGGAACTGCATGTCGGGCGCATCGAGCCCCGGCCGCGTGCGGACGAAACCGAAGACCACGCCCGCGGTCAGCGCCAGCGCGCCACGGCCGGTCGTGTAGTACTTCAGGACCTCGCGGACGAGGCTCAGCCCGCGCGTCTGTTCGTTCAGCGTGATCGGCAGCTTTACCCGCCAGTTCATGCGCGGGGCAAAATGGTCGCCGTAGTTCTCGCCGACGCCTTTCAGCTCGTGCTTCACCTCGATGCCATGGCGGCGCAGCAGCTCGGGTTGGCCGATGCCGGAATGTTCCAGCACGCCCGGCGACTGCACCGAACCGCACGACACGATGACCTCACGGTTGACGTGCGCCTCGCGCTTCTGCCCCAGCACCGAGTAGGCGACACCGACCGCGCGCTTGCCCTCGAGGATGATGTTGCTCACCAGCGCATCGGTCTCGATCTTGAGGTTCGGCCGGTTGCGGGCGGGATCGAGGAAGGCGCGCGCCGTCGACTGGCGTTTGCCGTTCTTCATCGTCACCTGGTAGTAGCCGAAGCCTTCCTGGTTGCCGTTGTTGTAATCCTTGTTCTTCGGATAGCCGGTGGCCACCGCGGCATCGATGAAGGCATCGCAGAGCTCGTGGGTGTCGCACATGTCGGCGACGTTCAGCGGACCGCCCTTGCCGCGGCTGTCGTCGCCACCGCGCTCGAAATTCTCCGACTTCTTGAAGTAGGGCAGGATCTGCGAATAGGACCAGCCGCGATTGCCGAGCTGGCCCCAGGTGTCATAGTCGAGCGGCTGGCCGCGCACATAGAGCATGCCGTTGATCGAGCTCGAGCCGCCCAAGGTGCGGCCGCGCGGACAGGGGATGCGCCGGTTGGCCATGCCCTCCTCGGCCTCCATCTCGAAGTTCCAGTTGAAGGTCTTGTGGTTCAGCAGCTTGGTGAAGCCCGCGGGGATGTCGATCCACATCGACTTGTCGGTCGGCCCTGCCTCCAGCAGCAGAACCTTGACGCTCGGATCCTCGGTCAGCCGGTTTGCGAGAACGCAGCCCGCCGAGCCGCCGCCCACGATCACATAATCCCAGTCCGCCATGACGCTTCCTGCCCTTGTTAACGGAAGAGTCATATCAAGGTGGGCCGCGCGTCTCCAGACTAGACCTCACCCTGAGGAGCACCGCGCAGCGGTGCGTCTCGAAGGGTGGGCAACAGTCTCGGTGTGGCCCACCCTTCGAGACAGCGCTTCGCGCCTTCTCAGGGTGAGGTCTTTTGTCGACGCGCCGCTCGCCGCCTACCGCAAATGACACGAAACTTGATGCCCCGGCGCGATTTCGCGCAGCGGTGGTGACTCGACCCGGCAACGGTCGACCGCGTAGGGGCAGCGGGTGTGGAAGTGGCAGCCGGGCGGCGGCCGGACGGGGCTGGGCACGTCGCCCTGCAGGACCAGCTTCTTGCGGCGGATGGCGGGGTCGGGCACCGGCACGGCCGACAGCAGGGCCTCGGTATAGGGATGCTGCGGCCGGGTGAAGATCGAGCGGGTGTCGGCGTACTCGACGATGCGGCCAAGGTACATCACGGCGATGTAGTGGCTGATGTGCTCGACCACCGCGAGATTGTGCGAGATGAAAAGGTAGGAGAGCTGGCGCTCGCGCTGCAGGTCCTGCAGGAGGTTGATCACCTGCGCCTGGATCGAGACGTCGAGCGCCGAGACGGGCTCATCGCCCACGATCAGCTTGGGGCCGAGAGCGAGCGCGCGGGCGATGCCGATGCGCTGGCGCTGGCCGCCCGAGAACTGGTGCGGGTAGTTTCTCATCTGCGCGGGGCGAAGTCCCACGCGGGCGAACAGGGCCGCGACCTGCTCGTCGCGCTCCTTGCGGCGGCCGGGGCTGTGCACCAGGAGCGGCTCGGCCACGATCTCGCCCGCCGTCGTGCGCGGATTGAGCGAGGAGAAGGGGTCCTGGAAGATGATCTGCATCTGCGCGCGGTAGGGGCGCATCTCGGATTTCGACAGGCCGATGATCTCGGTGCCGCCGACCTGCACCGAGCCGGAGGTCGGCTCGATCAGACGCAGGACGGCACGGCCGGCCGTGGTCTTGCCGCAGCCGCTTTCGCCCACCAAGCCCAAGGTCTCGCCGACGCCGATCGAGAAGCTGATGCCGTCGACGGCATAGACATGGCCGACGGTGCGGCGCAGCAGGCCCTTGCGCACCGGAAAGTGCTTCTTGAGGTCCTTGACCTCGAGGACGGGCGTGTTGGCGGCGGGGCTCATGGGCGGCGCTCATGTTCGGACAGCGGGCGGGACGCCCGCGGTCCGGATATGAGCCTACACATCGGAGTGCCAGCAGGCCGCCCAGTGGCCTGCCCTCTTCTGCTCGTAGGCGGGCCGCTCGCGGCGGCAGAGATCGTCGGCCTTGTTGCAGCGCGGCGCGAAGGCGCATCCCTCGGGCAGGTCGAACAGGGGCGGCACGATGCCCGGGATCTCCTGCAGGCGGCCAGTGTTGCGCACCGCCTGGCCGCGCATCAGGTCGAGCCGCGGGATCGAGGCCAGCAGGCCCACCGTGTAGGGATGGAGCGGCCGCGAGAACAGCTCGCCGACCTCGGCCTCCTCGACCTTGCGGCCGGCATACATGACGATGACCCGCCGCGCCGTCTCGGCGACGACGCCGAGATCGTGGGTGATCAGGATGACGGCGGCGCTGAACTCGCGCTGCAGCTCGACGATCAGTTCGAGGATCTGCGCCTGGATGGTGACGTCGAGCGCCGTCGTCGGCTCGTCGGCGATCAGCACCTTGGGATTGCAGGCGAGCGCCATGGCGATCATGGCGCGCTGGCGCATGCCGCCGGAGAGCTGGTGGGGGTATTCCTTGGCGCGCTGCGCCGGCTCGGGGATGCGCACCAGGTCGAGCATCTCGATGGCACGCTTGAAGGCTGACTTGCGGTCCATGTCGCGGTGCAGGATCAGCGCCTCGGCGATCTGCTTGCCGATAGTCATCACCGGATTGAGCGACGTCATCGGCTCCTGGAAGATCATCGAGATCTCGTTGCCGCGCACGCGCCGCATCTCTTCTTCGCTGATCTGCAGCAGATCGCGGCCACCCAGCTTGACCGAGCCCGAGACGATGCGGCCCGGCGGATCGGGGATGAGCCGCATCAGCGACAGCGCCGTCATGCTCTTGCCGCAGCCCGATTCGCCCACGATCGCCAGGGTCTCGCCCGAAGCGACGTGGAAGTCGACGCCGTCGACCGCCTTGACGATGCCCTGCCGCGTATAGAACCAGGTGCCGAGGTCCTCGACCTCGAGAAGAGCCGTCATGAACGCTGTCTCGGGTCGAGGATGTCACGCAGCGCGTCACCCAGCAGGTTGGTGCCGAACACCGTCATGCTGATGGCGACGCCGGGGAAGATCACCAGCCACGGCGCGGTGCGGACATATTCGGCGGCCGATTCCGA
>DATGZZ010000014.1:0-2580 GCA_035296945.1 Reyranella sp. | reverse complement strand
AGATCGAGGCGGAAAAGGCGGCGGAAGCCGAGCGACATCGGATCGCCGCCGAGTAGCGCTTCCGCCCCTACGTTCTCGACGACCAATCAAGGCGACTTCCCATGAGCAAGCTGCAGCCCGTGCGCGGCACGCACGACCTTCTTCCCGACGAATACCGGCGCTTCGCCCACGTCATCGACGCGGCGCGCGATGTCGCGCGCCTCTATGGCTATCGCGAGATGGCGACGCCGATCTTCGAGTTCACCGAGCTGTTCGCCCGCGGCATCGGCGAGACGACCGACGTCGTCTCCAAGGAGATGTACACCTTCACCGACCGCGGCGGTGAATCGCTCACCTTGCGGCCGGAATACACCGCCGGCATCTGCCGCGCCTTCGTGTCCAACGGCGAACTCACCCAGCAGCTGCCGCTGAAGCTCTTCGCCGCGGGACCGATGTTCCGCTACGAGCGGCCGCAGAAGGGCCGCCAACGCCAGTTCCACCAGATCGACCTGGAAGTGCTCGGCGCGCCCGAGCCGGGCGCCGACATCGAGGTGATCTCGGTGGCGGCCGACATCCTCGACCGGCTGGGCATCCTCGACCGCTGCGTGCTCAAGCTGAACTCGCTGGGCGACCCGGAAAGCCGCGCCGCCTACCGCAAGGTGCTGGTCGACTACTACTCCAACCACATCGACAAGCTTTCCGAGGAGTCGCGCGACCGCCTGCAGCGCAATCCGCTGCGCATCCTCGACAGCAAGGACGAGGGCGACAAGGCGATCAACGCCGGCGCGCCGTCCTTCGCCGACCACCTGAACCAGGCGAGCCAGGACTTCTTCTCTGCCGTGAAGGACGGGCTCGCGGCAGCCGGCGTGCCGTTCGAGGTCGATCCGGCGCTGGTGCGCGGCCTGGACTACTACACCCACACGGCCTTCGAGTTCGTCACGACCCATATCGGCGCCCAGGGCACGGTGCTGGGCGGCGGCCGCTACGATGGGCTGATCGCCGAGCTGGGCGGTCCACCGACGGCCGGCATCGGCTGGGCCGGCGGCATCGAACGGCTGGTCATGCTGTGCAACGATCCGGCGCCGCTGCCGCGCGCCGTCGTCATCGCCCCGCTGGGCGCCGCGGCCGAGGCCAGGGCACTCGGGCTTGCCCGAGCGCTGCGCCGCCAGGGCATCACCGTCGAGCAGGACTATCGCGGCAACATGAAACGGCGTATGCAGCGCGCCAACAAGCTCAACGCCCGCGCCGTCCTGATCATCGGCGACGACGAGCTCGCCAAGGGCGTTGCGCAGCTCAAGGACCTCGACAGCGGCGAGCAGCGTGAAGTGGCGCTGGATGCCCTGGCAGGTGCGCTGAAGGCCTGAGGTTCGACGTGTCGTTGCTGCAGAAACTCGACCAGATCACCGCCCGCTATGCCGAGCTGCAGGCCAGCCTGTCGGGCGGCAATCTCGATTCGCAGAAGTTCGTCGCAGCCTCCAAGGAGTACTCGGACCTCGGCCCGCTCGTCGAGGCGATCGGCGAATGGCGCAAGGCCGAGACCGAATTGAAGGAGGCGGAGGCCCTGGCGGCCGATCCCGACATGAAGGCCATGGCCGAGGAGGAAGCGGCCGCCCTCAAGAAGCGCCTGCCGGAGCTCGAACGCACCGTGAAGCGCATGCTGCTGCCCAAGGACGCGGCCGACGAGAAGAACGCCATCCTGGAAATCCGCGCCGGCACCGGCGGCGACGAGGCCGCGCTGTTCGCCGCCGATCTTTTCCGCATGTACCAGCGCTATGCCGCCGAGCATGGCTGGCGCTTCGAGGTCATGGAACTCTCCGACACCGGCATCGGCGGCTACAAGGAGGCGATCGCCACCGTCTCGGGCCGCGGCGTGTTCGCCCGGCTGAAGTTCGAATCGGGCGTGCACCGCGTGCAGCGCGTGCCGGCCACCGAGGCCCAGGGCCGCATCCATACCTCGGCCGCAACCGTGGCGGTGCTGCCCGAGGCCGAGGAATTCGACATCAAGATCGACGAGAAGGACCTGCGCATCGACGTCTTCCGCTCGTCCGGACCGGGCGGCCAGTCGGTCAACACCACGGACTCGGCCGTGCGCATCACCCACCTCCCGACCGGCGTGGTGGTGAGCCAGCAGGACGAGAAGAGCCAGCACAAGAACCGCGCCAAGGCGATGAAGATCCTGCGCGCGCGCCTCTACGACGCCGAGCGCCAGCGCCGTGACGATGCCCGCGCCGCCGACCGCAAGGGCCAGGTCGGCAGCGGCGATCGCAGCGAACGCATCCGCACCTACAATTTTCCCCAGAGCCGCGTCACCGATCACCGTATCAACCTAACGCTCTACAAGCTCGATGAAGTGCTCGAAGGCCGCGGGCTGGACGAACTGATCGACGCGCTGACCGCCGACGACGAGGCGGGTCGTCTGGCGGAGCTGGCGGCCTAGTTGGTGGCCTAGCTGGTGGTAGGGGCAGCGACCTACGACGCCCTCTTGCGCGACGCCGCTGTCGCCCTGACCGCGGCCGGCATCGACAATGCCCGCTTCGAAGCCCGACTGCTGCTGGTCCATGCGGCAGGAGTGACGGTCGAGCAGTTGATCGCCCACGGCGG
>DATGZZ010000013.1:0-6713 GCA_035296945.1 Reyranella sp. | reverse complement strand
CACGCTGTTTCATGCCGCCTGCCCCCATTGGGTGGCGCAGGCCTTGGGCCGCGCCTCACACAGATTCGCCACGAAGGTGGGCCTGATGCAAGACCACGAAATCGGCCATGCTGGCGACCTCGATGTCAGGGGTCGTGAGCGCGCCGGGGGCCTTCGGCGCCGGGGTGGCGCCCCAGCCGCCGACCGACTTGCGCCGGTTGATCCACATCGTGGCCAGGCCGACGGAGCGCGCCGGCACCACGTCGTGGAAGATGCTCTGGGCGGTGTGCAGGATGTCGCCCTTCTTGGTGCCGAAGGTGCGCTCGAGGTCGTCCAGCGCGTACTCGAAATTGCGCAGGCTGGGCTTGTAGGAGCCGATGTCCTGGGCGGTGAGGATGCGGTCGAACACCACGCCGAGCTTGTCGTTGCTGCGGGAGAACGAGGCGCGGTCGACGTTGGAGAGGATCACGAGCTTGTAGTAGCGCTTGAGGTACTGCAGGGACGTGGCGCTGTCGGCGAAGGCGGGCCAGCGGCCGACCGACTGGCCGAACTCGGTTGCCTCGGCGGCAGTCGCCTTGATGCTCCATTTGTCGGCCAGGCGGCGGTGCACCTCGGCCAGGATCTCGGGGTACAGCTTGCCCGGCGTCTCGGCCTCGCAAGCGGCCTCGATCGTGCCGAAGGTCTCGAGCAGCGTGTTGTCATCGAGATCGCGGCGGCCATGGCGGTCCAGCCATGGGCGCAACTCGGCATGGATCCCGCGCTCCCAGTCGATCAGCGTGCCGTAGCAGTCGAAGGTGAGCGTGTTGAATTTGGTGACGTTTGGCATGGCGGCTCTCCAGCTGCGGTGTCTTGCGAGACTAATGGCCGCGACGTGAGATCGGGCACCGAATTGGCGCCGTCTTATAGTGAGATTCACTGAGAAGGTACCAGCAAACAGCGCTTCCTCCCCATCGCGCTGCGCGCGATGGGGAGGTGCCCGCGTAATCGCGGGCGGAGGGGTCATGAGCACCAGTGATGATGCCCATGACCCCTCCGTCGGCGTAAGACGCCGACACCTCCCCAGCTTCGCTGGGGAGGAAGTCTATCTATCGATCAGCGGTGCCACGCGTTCCATGTCCTGCCGCATCTGGTCGAGCAGCCAGTCGCGGATCGCCACCACGACGTCGCGCAGCGGCTTGCCGCGCGCGGCGAGCAGATGGAAATGCTTGCCCGTGCGCACGCGCAATGGCGAGGCCGGCACCAGCGTGCCGTCGAGCAGCGGTCGCGACACCACCGAGATCCAGCCGGGCGCCACGCCGCCGCCGCTCAGCGCCGCCTGCAGCACCACGGCATAGTCGCTGAACTCCAGCAGCGCGTGGTGGGCGACCGGCGCCGTCGTGGCGCCCCACAGCGTCTTCGGATCGAAATGCGCGTCCGACAGATGCAGCAGGGTATGGCCGGATTCACCGGGCACGCCCAGCAGCGGCTTGCGCTCTGCCAGGTAGCTCGGGCTGCACACCGGGATGATCAGCTCGGGCGCGAAATGCCAGCTGTGATAGTCGGCATCGTGCTCGCCCTTCATGCGCATGGCGAGGTCGACCGTGCCCGGCCCGCCGCGCAGGTTGCTGGGGATCAGCTGGAAGCGCAGGTCGACCGACGGGAACGCCTGGTGGAAAGCCGGCAGGCGCGGCACCAGCCAGTGCGTGACGAAGGCGGTCGACAGCGACAGCTCGACCACGTCCTTGGCGTCGCGCAGCGCCGAGAGGTGGTTCAGCGCGACCTCCACCCGATGGAAGCCGTCGCCCAGCGCCTGATAGAGGATCCGGCCCTCGCGCGTCAGCTCCATGCCGGCGGCGCTGCGGGTGAACAGCGGCACGCCGAGATGGGCTTCGAGCTGGGCGATGTTGCGGCTGGCCGAGGGCTGCGTGAGGTTGAATTCGCGCGCTGCCGCGCTGCAGCTGCCTGATCGAGCGACCGATTCGAAGATCAGGAGGCTGCGCAGCGAAGGGACGAGTCTGGCCAGCGCGACCATACGGATAGCGTATAGCCCTTTCGGGACGGATGATAGCTGCCGAAGCCATAGCAAAAACGATGCCTTAGGCCTCCCTGAGCCACCCCATACGCTAGGCGTATGGCCTGTCTAGGAATTGCGACCGTGCTTTTCCGGCCCCTGTCGCGATCATGGCACGCGTTAAGCACTGCGTACGATGGTGCAGCGAGGGACGAACAGGAGCAGGCAATGACCATCAAACGGCACGCGGCGATCGGCACATCGGACATGGCGGCCATCGGGGCAGCCTTGGCGAGGGGCGCGAGCCGGCGCGATCTCATGAGGTGGCTGGGCGCGGCCGGCATGTCGGCGGCGACCGCGGGCCTCATCATCGGCGACGCAGGGCGCGCGCTCGCCCAGACTCCCAAGCGCGGAGGCCGCATCAAGGTCGCTTCGCAGACCTCATCGACGGCCGACACCGTCGATCCGGCCAAGCAGAACAACCAGACCGACTACACGCGCTGCTTCACGTTCTACAACGGCCTGACGCGGCTCGACGCCAGCCTGGCGCCGCAGCTCGAGCTTGCCGAGGCGATCGAGAGCGACAGCAGCGCCACGGTGTGGACGATCAAGCTGCGCCGTGACGTCAAGTTCCACGACGGCACGCCGCTCACCGCCGACGACGTCGTCTTCTCGCTGGCGCGCCACAAGGATCCGGCGACGGGATCGGCGGCCAAGGCGCTGGCCGCGCCGATGAAGGAGATCACGGCCAGCGGCAAGCACGAGGTGAAGATCACCCTCGAATCGCCCAACGCCGACCTGCCGGTCGTGCTGGGCACGCCGCATTTCCTGGTCATCAAGAACGGCACCTCGAGCTTCACGACGGCGATCGGCACCGGCCCCTATCGCTGCCAGGAATTCCAGCCCGGCATCAAGTCGATCGGCGTCCGCAACGCCGAGTACTTCAAGCCGGGCCAGCCCTATCTCGACGAGATCGAGCTGTTCGGCATTCCCGACCAGACCGCGCGGCTGAACGCCCTGCTGTCGGGCGACGTGCAGATCGCCGCCGCGATCAGCCCGCAGCTGGCAAAGCGCGTGCAGGCGAGCCCCGGCTATGCCGTGTTCGAGACCAAGGCCGGCGGGTACAACGATCTGGTGATCCGCCAGGATTCCGATCTCGGCAAAAACCAGGACCTGGTGCTGGCGCTGAAGTACCTGCTCAACCGCGAGCAGATGAAGAGCGCCGTGTTCCAGGGCTACGCCGTGCTGGCCAACGACCAGCCTATCGACCCGACCAACCGTTTCTACTTCCCCGGACTGAAGCAGCGACCGTTCGATGCGGAGAAGGCCAAGTTCCATCTGCAGCGCTCGGGCATCGGCAACACCACGGTCCCGCTGCACGCCATGGCGAGCAGCACCATGCTCGACCAGGCGGTCCTGATCCAGCAGGCGGCCCAGCAGGTCGGCCTCACCGTCGACGTGAAGCGCATGCCGGCCGACGGCTACTGGTCGAACGTGTGGATGAAGCAGCCGCTCACCATGGGCAGCATCAATCCGCGGCCCAGCGCCGACGTGCTGTTCACGCTGTTCTTCAAGTCCGACTCGACCTGGAACGAGAGCGCCTGGAAGAACGAGAAGTTCGACCAGCTCCTGGTCGCCGCGCGCGGCGAGCGCGACGAGGCCAAGCGCAAGCAGATGTACGGCGAGATGCAGACCCTGGTCCACGAGAACTGCGGCATCGGCCTGCCGGTGTTTATAAGCATCCTCGATGCCCATAGCGCCAAGCTCAAGGGCCTGAAGCCGATCCCGACCGGCGGCCTGATGGGCTACGCTTACGCCGAGAACGTCTGGCTCGAAGGCTGAGCCCCATGTTGCCGGGACCCCCGTCATGCTGATGCTGGGAATGATCGCCCGGCGCGTGGCCAGCGGCCTTCTGACCCTGCTGATCGTGTCGGTCATCGTCTTCGTCGGCACGAACATCCTGCCGGGCGACGCGACCGAGGCGATCCTCGGCCAGTCGACCTCGCCCGAGGCGGTGGCCGGCCTGCGCAAGGCGCTTGGCCTCGACCTGCCGGCGCACGAGCGCTACCTGCGCTGGCTCGCCGGTCTCCTTTCGGGCGATCCCGGCGTGTCGCTGATCAACCGGCTGCCGGTCGCCCAGCTGATCGGGCCCAGGCTCGCCAATTCCCTGCTGCTGACGGCGCTCACCGCCGCGGTCGCCGTGCCGCTGGCACTGCTGATCGGCATCACCACGGCGATCTGGCGCGGCTCGCTCTACGACCGCGTCGCGAATGTCACCGCGGTGTCGCTGGTGGCCGTCCCGGAGTTCCTGCTGGCGACGGTTGGCGTGATCCTGTTCGCGGTCCAGCTGCGCTGGGTGTCGGCGATGGCCACGCCCTCGGTCGGCTCGTTCACCCAGGCGCTGCAGAACTTCACCTTGCCCGTGCTGACGCTCTGCTTCGCCGTGACGGCGCAGATGGCGCGCATGACGCGGGCGGCCCTGCTCGGCGTTCTCGATTCCTCCTACATCGAGATGGCGCGATTGAAGGGCGTGCGCCCGGCGCGGCTGGTGCTGCACCATGCCCTGCGCAATGCGGCGGGCCCGATCGCCAACGCCGTCCCGCTCAACCTGTCGTCGCTGCTGGGCGGCGTGATCATCGTAGAAGTGATCTTCAGCTATCCCGGTCTCGCCAAGCTCGCGGTCGACGCCGTCGAGACGCGCGACATGCCGCTGGTGCAGGCCTGCGCCATGATCTTCTGCGCCACCTTCATGCTGCTGGTGCTGCTGGCCGACATCTGCTCGATCCTCTCAAATCCCCGGCTGCGCACACGATGAGCGACGCCGCCATCGCCGCACCCCGTCGCCGCCGCCTCTCGGTTGCCCGGCAGGCCGGCATCGCTCTGGTGCTGGCCTGGGCGGCCTTGGCCGCGTTCGGACCGTACCTGGCGCCGTATCGCGCGGGCGACGTCGTCAATGCCGGCGTGTTCGCGCCGATGAGTGCTGCCCATCCGTTCGGCACCGACTATCTCGGCCGCGATATGCTGAGCCGCACCCTCCATGGCGCCCGCTACACCGTGGGCGTGGCCATGGTGGCGACGGTGCTGGCCTGCGCGGCCGGAATCGCGCTCGGCATCCTGTCCGCGGTCCGGAAAGGCTGGACCGATTCGGTGCTCGGCCGCGCGGCCGACGCGCTGATCTCCATCCCGCACCTGATGTTCGCCCTGGTCGTCGTCGCCGCCTTCGGCACGTCGCTGCCGGTGCTGATCCTGATGGCGGCGATCAGCTACGTGCCGGGCTCCTACCGGTTCGCCCGCGCGCTGGCGCTCGACGTCAACGCGATGGACTTCGTCGAGGTCGCACGCGCCCGCGGCGAGAAGACCGCCTACGTCGTGTGGGCGGAGATCCTGCCCAACATGGTCGTGCCGCTGCTGACCGACTTCGGCCTGCGCTTCGTCTTCGTCGTCCTGCTGCTGAGTGGCTTGAGCTTCCTCGGGCTCGGCATCCAGCCGCCCAACGCCGACTGGGGCGCCCTGGTGCGCGAGAACATCAACGGCGTCTATGAGGCAGCACCAGCGGTGCTGGTGCCTGCGGTCGCCATCGCGGCGCTGACCATCAGCATTACCCTGCTGATCGACGGCTTCTCCGGCCGCAGCCGCACGATGGTGCGTTGATGGCGCTGGTCGACGTCTCCGGCCTGCATGTCACCGCCCAGGGCGACGGCGGCGCGCCGATCGACATCGTGCGCGACATCGGCTTCTCCATCGAGCGCGGCGAGGTCTTGGCGCTGATCGGCGAATCGGGCTCGGGCAAGACCACGATCGCGCTGGCGCTGCTGGGCTATGCCAGGCGCGGCTGCCGCATCGCCGGCGGCAGCGTGCGCATCGGGGCTGCGGAGGTGACCGCGATGTCGCCGGTCGAGCTGTCGCAGCTGCGCGGCCGCCGCGTCGCCTACGTGGCGCAGAGTGCTGCCGCTGCCTTCAATCCCTCGCTGCGCCTGATGGATCAGGTAACCGAGGGTGTCCGCATGCGCGGGCTGATGTCGCGCAGGGCGGCCGAGGCCAAGGCGCGCGACATCTTCCGCGCCCTTGCGCTGCCCGAGCCGGATCGTATCGGCGCGCGCTTCCCCCATCAGGTATCGGGCGGCCAGCTGCAGCGGCTGATGGCGGCGATGGCGCTGATGACCGACCCCGAGCTGGTGATCTTCGACGAGCCGACCACCGCGCTCGATGTCACCACGCAGGTCGAGGTGCTGCGCGCCTTCCGCGAGGCCGTGCGTGAGCGCCACACGACCGCCGTCTACGTCTCGCACGACCTTGCCGTGGTGGCGCAGATCGCCGATCGCATCGTCGTGCTGCGCGACGGCGCCATGCGCGAGACGGGGCCGACGTCCCGCATCCTGTTGGAACCGGCCGACAGCTACACCAAGAGCCTTCTCGCGGCCGCCGCCCCCAGGCCACAACACGCTGGGGGCGCGCGACTCCAGTCGCGCGTCTTTGCCGATGGCAGCGAAGATCGCGCCACTGGAGTGGCGCGCTCCCAGCCGCTTCTCGAAGTGCACGGGCTGACCGCGGGTTACGGCCGCATGCCGAGCAGGGCCCGGCGGCTCGGCGAGGAGGCCAGCCTGTAGAGGATCGTCTCGACCTGGTCGTCGGCGGTATGGCCGGTGGCGATCGATGCTCCGCCAAGCTCGGAGGCGAGGCGCGCGGCCGCCGTGTAGCGAGCGTCGCGTGCCCAGGACTGGAGGTTCCCGGGCCCGTCCGGCCG
>DATGZZ010000012.1:0-3740 GCA_035296945.1 Reyranella sp. | reverse complement strand
GGTGAAGCGCCTGATCGGGCGCCGCTTCGACGACCCGATGGTCGCGAAGGAGATGTCGCTGGTGCCCTTCAAGATCGTGAAGGCCTCCAACGGCGACGCTTGGGTCGAGGCCAACGGCCAGCAGTACAGCCCGAGCCAGATTTCGGCGTTCATCCTGGGCAAGATGAAGGAGACGGCCGAGTCGTATCTCGGCGAGAAGGTCGAGCAGGCGGTGATCACCGTCCCGGCCTACTTCAACGACGCCCAGCGCCAGGCCACCAAGGACGCCGGCCGCATCGCCGGCCTCGACGTTCTGCGCATCATCAACGAGCCGACCGCGGCTGCCCTTGCCTACGGCATGGACAAGCGCAAGAGCGGCATCATCGCGGTCTACGACCTGGGCGGCGGCACGTTCGACGTGTCGGTGCTCGAGATCGGCGACGGCGTGTTCGAGGTCAAGGCGACCAACGGCGACACCTTCCTGGGTGGCGAGGACTTCGACCTGCGGGTGATCACCTACCTCGCGGAGGAGTTCAAGAAGGAGCAGGGCATCGACCTGCGCAACGACAAGCTTGCCTTGCAGCGCCTCAAGGAGGCGGCCGAGAAGGCCAAGATCGAGCTCTCCAACGCCAAGGAGACCGAGATCAACCTGCCGTTCATCACGGCGGACGCGAGTGGCCCCAAGCATCTCGTGATCAAGCTGTCGCGCGCCAAGCTCGAATCCCTGGTCGAAGAGCTGATCCAGCGCACGCTCGAGCCCTGCCGTGCCGCGCTCAAGGATGCCGGCCTGCAGGCGGGCCAGATCGACGAGGTGATCCTGGTCGGCGGCATGACGCGCATGCCCAAGGTCATCGAGATCGTAAAGCAGTTCTTCGGCAAGGAGCCGGCCCGCAACGTCAATCCTGACGAAGTGGTCGCGGTCGGTGCCGCGGTCCAGGCGGCCGTGCTGAAGGGCGAGGTCAAGGACGTCCTGCTGCTCGACGTGACCCCACTGTCACTCGGCATCGAGACGCTGGGCGGCGTGTTCACCCGCCTGATCGAGCGCAACACGACGATCCCGACCAAGAAGAGCCAGACCTTCTCGACGGCCGACGACAACCAGACCGCGGTGACCATTCGCGTGTTCCAGGGCGAGCGCGAGATCGCTTCCCAGAACAAGCTCCTGGGCCAGTTCGACCTGGTCGGCATCCCGCCGGCGCCGCGCGGCATGCCGCAGGTCGAGGTCACCTTCGACATCGACGCCAACGGCATCGTGCAGGTCTCGGCCAAGGACAAGGCCACCAGCAAGGAGCAGCAGATCCGCATCCAGGCTTCGGGTGGCCTGAGCGAGGCCGACATCCAGAAGATGGTGAAGGACGCCGAGCTGCACGCCGAGGAAGACAAGAAGAAGCGCGAGCTGATCGACGCCCGCAACCAGGGCGAGGCGCTGGTCCACTCGACGGACAAGAACCTCAAGGAGTTCGGCGACAAGGTCGGTCCGGCCGAGAAGTCGGCGATCGAGAGTGCGCTCGAGGGCCTGAAGTCGGTGCTCACCGGCGAGGACGCCGAGTCCATCAAGACCAAGACCAACGACCTCGCCCAGGCGGCGATGAAGCTTGGCGAGGCGATGTACAAGGCCCAGCAGGCCGACGCACAAGCCGGGGCAGCGGCCGGTGCGGCGCCGGGCGGTGGTGCCGCGAACCAGGCGGGCAGCGAGAAGGTCGTCGACGCCGAGTTCGAGGACGTCACCGACAAGAACAAGAAGACGGGTTCCGGCTGATCCGGAGCAAGGCAAAAAACACGGCCTCCCGCGCGAGCGGGAGGCCGAACTTTAGGCGGCAAGTGGGGGCTGCGTAGGGCGTATGTCGCAGGACTATTACGAGCTGCTCGGAGTGAGCCGAACGGCGAGCGCCGACGACCTCAAGAAGGCGTTCCGCAAGCTCGCCATGCAGCATCATCCGGACCGCAACCGGGATGACAAAGACGCCGAGAAGCGGTTCAAGAACATCAACCACGCCTACGACATCCTGAAGGATCCGGAGAAGCGCGCCGCCTACGACCGCTACGGACCGGCCGCCTTCGAAGGCGGCATGGGTCCCGGCGGACCGGGCGGGCCGTTCGGCGGCGGCGCCCAGGGCTTCGATTTCGGCTCGGTGTTCGGCGACATCTTCGAGGAGATGTTCGGCGCCGGCGGCCAGCGCGGCCGCGGCGGACGCACCGACATGCGCGGCCAGGACCTGCGCTTCAACCTCGAGATCACGCTCGAGCAGGCCTATGGCGGCACCGAAGCCACGGTGCGCGTGCCGACATCGATCGCCTGCGAGACCTGCAAGGGCAGCGGCGCGGAGCCCGGCTCCAAGCCGCAGCAATGCCCGACCTGCCATGGCCGCGGACGCCTGCGTGCCCAACAGGGCTTCTTCACCGTCGAGCGCACCTGTCATGCCTGCCATGGCGCGGGCCAGGTGATCGACAAGCCCTGCCGGGCCTGCGCGGGCCAGGGTCGCACGCGGCGCGACAAGACGCTCAAGGTCAACATTCCTCCCGGTGTCGAGGACGGCACGCGCATCCGCCTCTCAGGCGAGGGCGAGGCCGGCGCGCGCGGCGGACCGGCCGGCGACCTCTACGTCTTCCTGTCGGTGCGCCGCCACCAGCTGTTCGAGCGCGAGGGTGCGGACGTCCATTGCCGCGTGCCGATCTCGATGGTGCAGGCCACGCTCGGCGGCAACATCGAGGTGCCGACGCTCGACGGCAAGATGGCGCGCATCAACATCCCGGCCGGCGCCCAGGGCGGCCACCAGTTCCGCCTGCGCGGCAAGGGCATGCCGATCGTGCGCTCGGCCCAGCGCGGCGACATGTATATCGAGATCAACGTCGAGACGCCGACCAACCTCACGGCCAAGCAGAAAGAGCTGCTCAAGGAATTCGAGCGGGCCGGCAAGACCAGCCCCGAATCCGAAGGCTTCTTCAGCAAGGTGAAGGAAATGTTCGGCGGGTGACTAGCTGGGGCGCGCCACTCCAGAGGCGCGTCATGGGATAGCAGGTCCAATACCGCCTCACCCTGAGGAGGGCGCGAAGCGCCCGTCTCGAAGGGTGAGCCACAGTCTCGTTGTCGCCCACCCTTCGAGACGCGCCCTGCGGGCGCTCCTCAGGGTGAGGTTATCGGTTACTCAGTCGGAAGAGCATGACGCGCCTCTGGAGTGGCGCGCCCCCAGCGCTAAGCTGCCAGCACGCAGCGTACGAGATGGCTGTCACCCGTCGCCAGCAGGTTAGGCGGCTGCGCCGTGCAATCGGGTCGCACGGACTTGCAGCGCGGCGCGAAGCTGCAGCCGGTCGGAACCGCGGCAAGATCGGGCGGCGCCCCCGGGATGGCTTCTAGACGCTGGCCGCGCATGCCGTCGTGCACTGTCGAGGCGAGCAGGCCGCGGCTATACGGATGCTGCGGGGCATCGACCATCTGCTCGACCCCCGCCAGCTCGACGATCTTGCCGGCATACATGACGCCAATGCGGTCGGAGACCTCGACGGCCACGCCGATATCGTGGGTGACGAAGATCACGCCGAGGTCGAACTCGCGCTGCAGCTCCCTGATCAAGAGAAGGACCTGAATCTGAACGGTCGCGTCGAGCGCCGTGGTCGGCTCGTCGGCCAGCAGCAGGCTGGGATTGCAGGACAGCGCCAGCGCGATCATGGCGCGCTGGCGCATGCCGCCCGACATTTCGTGCGGATAGGCTTTCAGCCGCTGCGCCGGCGAGGGGATGCGCACCAGCTCGAGCAACTCCTTC
>DATGZZ010000011.1:0-7658 GCA_035296945.1 Reyranella sp. | reverse complement strand
AGTATGGATCGGCGATTCCGAGCTTGGCGAGGATCCGCCGCTCAAGCGCCTCCATGCGCTCGGCATCGGCCTCGCTCGTCTCGTGATCGTAACCCATCAGATGAAGCGTGCCATGCACGACGAGATGGGTGAGGTGATCGGCAAGCGTCTTGCCTTGCGACTTGGCCTCTCGCCAGACGGTCTGGCGCGCCAGCACGACGTCGCCCAGGAAGTCGCGTTCGCCCGACGGATAGGACAGCACGTTGGTCGGCGTGTCTTTCCGGCGATCACGCGCGTTCAGAGCGCGCACACGCCTGTCGTCGGCGAGCGCGATGGTAAGCGAGCGTTTGCGATTGTTGGTCGCGGCACGCGCGGCCTTGCGCACCAGCCGCTCTGCTCCCGGCAGGGCCTTGGCCCATGCCGGGTCGAGCAGGACAACATCAACGGTTGTCCGGCTTGATCTTCTTGTCGCGCGCGTCATAGGCCTCGACGATGCGGGTCACCAGGTCGTGGCGCACGACGTCCTTGGAGGTCAGCCGGATGAAGCGAACACCCTCGACGTCTTTCAGCGTGTCGACGGCGTCGGCCAGGCCCGAGCGCTGGCCGCCCGGCAGGTCGGTCTGGCTGGGATCGCCGGTGATCACCATGCGCGAGCCCTCGCCCAGCCGCGTCAGGAACATGCGCATCTGCATCGGCGTGGTGTTCTGCGCCTCGTCGAGGATGACGAAGCAATGCGCCAGGGTGCGGCCGCGCATGAAGGCGAGCGGCGCGATCTCGATCTCGCCCGATTCCATCCGGTTGCCGATCTGCTCGGCCGGCAGCATGTCGTGCAGCGCGTCGTAGAGCGGCCGCAGGTAGGGATCGATCTTCTCTTTCATGTCGCCGGGCAGGAAGCCCAGCCGCTCGCCCGCCTCGACCGCCGGCCGCGACAGCACGATGCGCTCGACCTTGCCGGCCAGCAGCAGCGACACGCCCATGGCGACGGCGAGGTAGGTCTTGCCGCTGCCCGCCGGCCCCAGGGCGAACACCATGTCGCGCTCGCGCAGAGCGGTGAGATAGGTGATCTGTCCGGGCGAGCGCGCCTGCACGGTGCGGCGGCGCGTGCGGATGCCGTCATTGTCGCTGCCGCCGTCGGCACCGGTGCGGGCGAAGCGCACGGCAGCGTCGACGTCGGCGATCTCGATCGAGAGACCACGCTTCAGCCGCTCGTAGAGGCCGGCGATGGCCTTGTGCGCCACCGCGGCATCGTCGGCCGATCCGGCGATGGCGAGCTGGTTGCCGCGCGCGCTCAACTGCACGTTGGCGAGCTGCTCTATGCGCACCAGATGACGATCGTGATTACCGTAGAGCACGGGCAGGAGCGCGTTGTCGTCGAACGTCATGCGGCGCACGTCAGCCGAACGGCCGGTTGCTGCCGTATCGCTCACGCGGCGGCCTCGTAGGCGCGGGTGACGATCTGGCCGGCCAGGCTGTTGGCATGGCCCTCGATGAGGCGTGCCTCGACGATATGGCCGATCAGCCGCGGGTTGCCGTCGGCATAGACCGACTGCAACCACGGCGTCTTGCCGATGATCTGGCCGGGCTTGCGGCCGGTCTCGGCGAACAGCACCGGGACGGTGGTACCAACCTTGGAGATGTTGAAGTCGCGCGCCTGCTGGCCGAGCAGCGCCTGCAGGGCGGCAAGCCGGGCGGACTTCACCGCTTCGGGCACCTGGTCCGGCATCGCCGAGCCTGGCGTGCCAGGCCGGCGGCTGTACTTGAAGGAGAAGGCCGAGGCGAAGCCCACCTCGTCGACAAGCCGCATGGTGTCGTCGAAGTCGGCGTCGCTCTCTCCCGGGAAGCCGACGATGAAGTCGGAAGAGAGCGCAAGGTCGGCGCGCGCGTGCCGCAAGCGATCGACCAGGCCGACGAAGAGATCGCGTCCATGCCGGCGGTTCATCGCCTCGAGGATGCGGTCGGAGCCCGACTGCACCGGCAGGTGCAGGTACGGCATGAGCTGCGGCACCACGCCGTGGGCGGCGATGAGATCGTCGTCCATGTCGCGCGGATGGGAGGTCGTGTAGCGGATGCGCGCCACGCCATCGATCTCGGCCAGGGCATGGATCAGGCGCGCCAGCGACCACGTCGACCCGCCAGTTGAGGTTGAGGGGGCCTCACCGTGGTAGGCGTTGACGTTCTGGCCGAGCAGCGTGATCTCGATCGCGCCGGCCGCCACGAGCTGGCGCGCTTCGCTCAGCACGGCCGACGCCGGCCGCGAATATTCGGCGCCGCGCGTGTACGGCACGACGCAGAAGGTGCAGAACTTGTCGCAGCCTTCCTGGATCGACAGGAAGGCTGAGCCGGCGCGCACGCCCTGCGGCGCCGGCAGGTGATCGAACTTGCTCTCGGCCGGGAAGTCGGTGTCGAGCACGCCCGCACCCGGCAGGCGCTTGCCGGCGCGCCGTATGGCGGCCTTGCGCTCGGCTTCGGCCAGAAGCTCGGGCAGGCGGTGGTAGGCCTGTGGGCCCACGACGATGTCGACGGCGGGCTGACGGCGCACGATCTCCTCGCCCTCGGCCTGGGCGACGCAGCCCGCGACGGCGATGGTGAGATCGCGGCCTTCGGCGCGGCGCTCGCGCTTGGTATCGCGCAGGCGGCCGAGCTCGGAATAGACCTTCTCCGAGGCATGCTCGCGGATGTGGCAGGTGTTCAGCACGACCAGGTCGGCCTGCTCGGGGGTGTCGGCCATGGCATAGCCCAGCGGCCGCAGGACGTCGGCCATGCGGTCCGAATCATAGACGTTCATCTGGCACCCGTAGGTGCGGATGAACACGCGCTTGCGCTGCCCGTCGGTGCGGACGTCGGTCATCGGTCTCCGTTGCAGGAACGGCCGGTTTCTATCATTGCGCGGGGCGGCGGTCGACTCCCTGGCCGCCCTCAAAATCACGTTCCTCAAACTCCTCTCCCCCGCTAGGGGGAGAGGTTGGGTGAGGGGGTTGCAGGCAACCTTCGAAGCCCCCTCACCTAGCCTCTCCCCCTAGCGGGGGAGAGGAATATGAGATGGGTGAGGATCGAGCGAAGTACAACCTCAAGCCACCTTCTTGGGTGCCGGCAGCAGCTCATAGCGCCCGGAATTCGCCGCCTGCACCGCCCCGGAGACCTGGCGGAAGCAGTATTCGGCGAGCTTCTTGCGGTCGCCCAGCTTGTCGATGTCGACCGGCGGGAAGAAGGTGACCACGGCCTCGGTCTCGCCCAGGCAGACCATCTGCCAGAGATGCGGCACCAGATAGAGGTCGCCGAACCAGGCGAACAGCGGGCGCCAGTAGCGCCCGAGCGGGATGCCGTCGAGGCGGGTGTAGGCGATCGCCACCGACTGCACGGAGATCGGCTTCTCGTCGCGCCGCAGCTGCGCCACGCCGAACAGAGCGCTGTGGAAGGGCAGCACGCGCGTGCCGTCGCTCGAGGTGCCCTCGGGGAACAGCATGAGATTGTCGCCGGTGTTGAGCCGCTTCATCATCTCGTCACGGCTGCGGCTGGTCTTGCCGCTGCTGCGTTCGATGAAGATGCTGCGTTGCGCCTTGGCGAGCGTCGAGAAGAACGGCCAGGTCGCGACCTCGGCCTTGGCGACGAAGCTGACCGGGATCAGCCCGCCCAGCACGAAGATGTCGAGGTAGGACACATGATTGCAGACGTAGAGCGTCGGGATCACGTCCGAGCGCTGGCCGTGCACGCGCACCCTGATGCCGAGGATGATGCAGACGAAACGGTGATAGGCGACCGGCATCCAGCGGATCACCGGACGGATGCGCAACGCCAGGACCACAAAATAGATCGGCACCAGGACGAGCGTCACTGACAGGAAGCTCAGTAGCCGGAAGGCGCCTCGCAGAGGAGAACCGATCCACATCGCGGCGTCGGAGACGTCAGCCTTCCTGCTCGCGCATTCCGCGTTCGTAGTGGCGGATGTACTTCTCGGTGATGATTTCCGTCTTGACGGTGATGAAGACGTCAGTGCTGCCGAACTCCGGATCGATCACCGCACCTTCGCCGACGAAGCCACCCAGCCGCAGGTAGCCCTTGATGAGCGGCGGCACGCGCGCCATCGCCTTGCGCGGATCGTAACTGCCGGGTTCCAGCACGTCCATCTTGACGTAACGATTGGCCAGCGCGCGCACGCGGATCTCCGGCGGCGCGAGGTGATGATGGTAGAGATACGACATCGCCTGCGAATGCTGCGACGGATCGGTGCCCGGCATGCTGGCGCAACCGAACATCACCTGGATGTTGTAGTGGTGCGAATAGAGCGCGATGCCGCGCCACAGCATCTGCATGGTCGCGGTGTTGCGCGCGTCCTTCGCGATGCACGAGCGGCCGAGCTCGAGGATCTCGCCGGGATAGTCGATCAGCGGCCGTATGTCGTATTCGGCAGACGAATAGAAGCGGCCGATCTTGGCCGCAGCCGAGCGGCGGGTCAGGCGGTAGGTTCCGACGATTCCCTCCGGACCCTCGCCGCGGCGGCGGTCGAGCACCAGCAGGTGATCGCAAACCGTGTCGAAGGTGTCGAAGTCGCGCCGACGCGCCGCCATCTCTGGCGTCGGATGCGCTGTCATCTCTTCGTAAAATATCCGATAGCGAAGCGCCTGGGCGGCGTCGATCTCGGCGGCGTTCTCGGCCAGCCTGACCTCGAAGTCGCCGGCGACAACCCTGACGATCTCCGCACTGGAGGCGGGCGCACCAAGGAGTTCGGCTTCGCTGTCAGCGCGGTCAATGCGCATGCTGAATCCGCAAGGGGGCCGCCCCGATCATCGCTCCATTATCGAGGTGGCGATGGCGCCGTCCACTCATTTTTGGCGGCTGTTTTTCCCGTCGAGGGGCACACCGTACAGTTCCAGACGGTGGCCGACCAGCTTGTAGCCGGCCTTTTCAGCGATCCTGCGCTGCAGCTCCTCGATCTCGTCGTTGTGGAATTCCACAACCTTGCCGCTCTGGATGTCGATCAGGTGGTCGTGATGCTCGTCCGGCGTTTCTTCATAGCGAGCGCGACCATCTCCGAAGTCGTGCTTGGCGAGAATGCCGGCCTCCTCGAACAGGCGCACGGTCCGATAAACGGTGGCGATCGAGATGTTGGGATCGATGGCGGTCGCGCGACGATGCACGGCCTCGACGTCCGGGTGATCGTGCGCCTCCGACAGCACACGCGCGATCACGCGCCGCTGGTCGGTCATCTTGAGACCGCGTTCGCTGCACAGCATCTCGAGTTTTGATTTACGATCAGGCATGCATCGACAGCCTACACTGCCCTGCGGCTGCGGTATAGTTGTCGGGTGATGACAATCCAGCCGGACCAGATGATCGACATCACGGCCGAGGTCTGCCCGATGACCTTCGTGCGCACCAAGCTCAGGCTCGAGCGCATGAAGCCGGGCGAGATCCTGAGCGTGCGCCTCCGCGGCGAGGAACCTTTACGCAACGTTCCCCGCGCCGCGCGCGAGGAGGGCCACAGCGTCCTGTCGATCGAAGATGCTGGCGATGCCCATATCGTAACCATCCGGCGCGCCTGATCATCGATTCATCAGATGAGAGTGAGACGCATGACGATGCCGTCGGCCGCTGGCCCCTGGCCGCGCTGGTAGTAGGCGCGGCGTTCGCCGACCGCGCAAAAGCCCTGCGCTTCGTAAAGGCTTCGCGCCGCCGGGTTATCCACCCCGACCTCAAGGAATAGCGTTCGCGCCCCCGCGTTGCGCACATGATCGATGACGGCGGCCAGCAGACGGCGCGCGAGGCCCTTGCGGCGATGAGCCGGGCGCACGGCGATGGTCAGAAGCTCCGCTTCATCGGCGGCGACGCGGCACAAAGCGACGCCCGCATCATGGCCATCGACCTGCAGCAGCAGACCGGCCACGCCAGGCGAGGCAACGAGCTCGGCAAGATCCTGCCGCGCCCAGGCGCGCTCGCCGAGAGGCACGAACGATTCGGCATGCAGCTGAGCGGCCCGTTCGAGATCGAGTGCCCCTAGCGGCGTGATGGCGAAATGGTCGGTCATTCAATCGACGGTACGGCGCGCGCCATCCGGTAGGGTGATGTTGACGCCACGCAAGTAGAGCGGGCGTGGCAGGCCTTCCCGGGTATTGCGCGCGTGCCAGCCATTGACGCCCATGTCGCCGGCCAGGCGGGCGAGCGCGACGGGATCGGGGGCTGCTTCCTCGACGATCGTGTCGATTCCGGCGGCCAGAAGATCGTCTGCAAGTGCCCTGGCGCCGATGCCGACGACGAGGCACGGCCGGCCGGCAATGCGGGCCGCGAGATCGCGCGCCGACGTCACGCAGGGTGCGGCGTCGCCCTCACCGATGGCGCAGAACCAGTCGCCCAACCGGCTGTCGATGGCGGCGATCACCAGCCTGTCGCGCGATCGGGCCTGGGCGAGCAGGACCGCGGTCGTGGCGATGCCGGCCAACGGCACGGCCAGACCGACAGCCAGTCCGCGCGCGGCGGCGAGGCCCACACGCACGCCGGTAAAGCTGCCCGGGCCGATGGTCACGGCAATGAGCGTGAGCGACCGGCGGTCGACCGCAGCATCGGCAAGCACAGCCTCGATCGCCGGCAACAGGCGTGCCGCTTGGTCTCGGCCACCTTCACTGAGGCTGGCCAGACGCACGCCATCGCGCACGACGGCAACGCCAAGGCCGCTCACGGCACAATCGAAGGCGAGGACCGTCATGTGTATTCTTGGTTCATGAAGCTCGATCTTGTTGCAATCGCCCCGCCCGACTTCGACGTCGATGTGACGCTCGCCTACGCGACGGAGGCCAATCTAACGGGGCAGCCGGTGTACCGGAATGCCGAATGCTGGCTGCATCGCGAAGCTGCCGACAAGCTCGCCGCGGCGATCGCACTGGCCCGGCCGCTCGGCCTCAGGCTGCGAATCTTCGACGCCCTGCGCCCCGTGGAGGCGCAATGGGCGCTGTGGAACGCCCGGCCGGACCCCGAGTTCCTGGCCGATCCGCGCCGTGGCTCGCCGCATTCGCGCGGCGTTGCCGTCGACCTCACCCTGCTGGACGGCGATCGCGAGCTCGACATGGGCACGGTGTTCGACGCCTTCACCCCGCTGTCGCATCACGGCCGCACCGACGTCTCGGCCGAAGCGCAGCGCAACCGCCTGCTGCTGATGGGCCTGATGACCAGCGCCGGCTGGGACTTCTATCGCAATGAATGGTGGCACTATCAGCTGTTCGACCAGCGGCGCTATCCGCTGGTCAGCGATGCCGATCTGCCGCGACCGATGATGTAGCTAAAACCCCGACAGCTTCGCCTTGTCGAAGTCGTGCAGGTCGTTCTCGCGCATGATTTGGCGCACGAACTGCACGTACTCCAGGCCGCGCTCGGAATAGCGCAGCAGCGTGCCAACCAGCCGGTAACCCGCGAGCTCCTCGCCGCGCTCGCGCGCCGCGGCGCGGGCGGTGCGGAAACCGGCATAGGCAGGATGAGTGTTGAGGTTGGTGATGTAGGCCTCGGTGGCCTCGCCGACGCTGGAGAAAGGCTGCGGCATGCCGCTGCCGGGCTTCCACGGCACGTCGACGCTGTGGCGGCCGACCACCTGGATCTGGCCAAACAGCGCATTGCCGGTTCGCGCGGCGAAGGAGGTGCCCCAGCCCGATTCGACGCCGCCCTGGGCGATCGCCATCGACGGCGGCACGATGTCG
>DATGZZ010000010.1:0-8059 GCA_035296945.1 Reyranella sp. | reverse complement strand
CTTCCAATGGCCGTTGGCGCGCGCCATGTGGCCGATCAGCGAGCCGTGCTCGCTGCCGTCGTTCTGCCAGAGCAGCGACAGATGGGTGGCCATCGGCGCGCCCGCGGCGTCGGCGGTCATCAGCAGGGCCCAGCTATGGGCCTGTATGATCTCGCGGCCGACGGGCTCGCTGCCCTCGAAGTGCTTGGGAATGTACATGGCTGGCTGTTGGCTCGCTTTCGCTCCCCGATTGGGGACATGTTGAATGGCGCGGCATTACCATGTCCAATGCCGCCCGCAATCGGGAGGTTTTCTCATGGGTGAGGATATTCGTCTTAAGTCAAAGGCCGGCGAGATCGGCGCCTACCTCGCCCCGCCCAAAGGTACGCCCAAGGGCGGCGTGGTCGTCGTCCAGGAGATCTTCGGCGTCAACCACCACATCCGGGCGGTGACCGACAAGTTCGCGACCGACGGCTATCTCGCGCTGGCACCACGGTTCTTCGACCACATCAAGACCGGCATCGAGCTCGGCTACACGCCCGACACCATCGCCGAGGGCCGCAAGTACGTGACCGAGCTCGGCCTCGACAAGCCGATCCAGGACGTCGAGGCCGCGATCGAGGAGCTGAAGCGGCGCGGCGCCAAGAAGGTCGCGGTCACCGGCTACTGCTGGGGTGGCACCATCGCCTGGCTGGCCGCGACCCGGCTCAAGCCCGACGCTGTCTCGGGTTACTACGGTGGCGGCATCCACGGCCTCAAGAACGAGAAGGCCAAGGTGCCGACCCAGCTGCATTTCGGCGACAAGGACATGCACATCCCGATGACGCACGTGAACGAGCTCCGCAAGCTCCATCCCGACGTGCAGATCTTCGACTACCCGGCCGATCACGGCTTCCATTGCGACGAGCGCGGCAGCTACGACGCCGCGGCCTCCAAACAGGCCATGGCGCGCACGCTGGAGTTCTTCGGCAAGCACGTTGGCTAGGCGACCGTCAAAAAAGAGCTTCACACCCGACGCGCGCGGGCCCCTGAACTGGGTCCGCGTGATCGATCTGTCGCGCCTGGTCGCCGGCAACGTATTGACGCTGCAGCTCGCCGATTTCGGCGCCGAGGTGATCAAGATCGAGCCGCCCGAGGGCGACACACTGCGCTCGTGGCGCGTCAAGGGCATCGAGACGGCGTGGAAGGTCAATAGCCGCAACAAGAAGAGCGTGGCCCTCGACCTGCGCTCCGACGCTGGCCGCGCCATCGTGCGCGAGCTCGCCAAATCGGCGCAGATCCTGGTCGAGAGTTTCAGGCCGGGCGTGCTCGAGGACATGCAGCTGGCGCCGGCCGAGCTGCACAAGATCAATCCCAAGCTCATCATCGTGCGCATCTCGGGGTGGGGCCAGGACGGCCGCTATCGCCACAAGCCGGGCTTCGGCACCCTGATCGAAGGCTATAGCGGGTTCGCCTCGATGAACGGCTTCGGCGACCGCGAGCCGGTGCTGCCGCCGATGTATCTCGCCGACGCCATTGCGGCCCTCTACGGCTACGGCGCGGTGATGGTCGCCCTGCGCGAGGTCGAGATGAATGGCGGCAAGGGCCAGGTCATGGACCTGCCGTTGTTCGACCCGCTGTTCTCGGTGCTGGGCCCGCAGGCCGCCAATCACAAGCTCACCGGCGAGGTGAAGGAGCGCACGGGCAGCCGCTCGACCAACGCCGCGCCGCGCAACGTCTACCGGACCAAGGATGGGCACTGGGTGTGCCTCTCGGCCTCGACCCAGGGCATGGCCGAGCGCGTGCTGGTCAAGATCGGCCGGCCTGAGCTCGTGAAGGATCCCAAGTTCGCCACCAACATCGAGCGTGTTCGAAACGGCCTTGAGCTCGACGCCATCATCGGCGGCTTCATTGCCGAGCGCGATCTCGCGACCAACCTGAAGTTCTTCGACGAGGCCGGTGTCACCATCGGCCCGGTCTACGACATCTCCCAGATCGTGCAGGACGATTACGTGCTGGAGCGCGAAGCGCTGATCGAGGTGCCGGACGAGGAGATGGGCGAGCTGCCGACGCATCCCGTCGTGCCGCGCCTGTCCGGCACGCCCGGCACGCTGCGCACCGCGGCGCCGAAGATCGGCGAGCACAATGAGGCGCTGTTGAAGCCGCTGCTGGGTGAGGCCGAATACGACAAGCTCTGCCAGGCCGGCGTGATCTCCAAAGGGATGAAGAAGTGACCCTCTCCTCTGCTATGAGGCCGCCTCCGCCCGTCTGGCGCTCGATCCTCTACGTGCCGGGCAATGTGCCCAAGTTCATCGACAAGGCGCACGAGCGCGGCGCGGACTGCATCCTGGTCGATCTCGAGGACAGCGTGACCGTGGCCGAGAAGCCCACCGCGCGCGCCCTGCTGCCCGAGACGATGAAGAAGGTGGCGCGGGGCGGCGCCGACGTCGCCGTGCGCATCAACCGGCCGATGCGATTGGCCATCCCCGACATCGAGGCCGCCGTGCGGCCGGGCCTGTCGGCGCTGTTCGTCACCAAGACCGAGGGCGTGCAGCACCTGCGCCTGCTCGACGAGGCGGTGAGCGAGATGGAGCGCGAGCGCGGCATGCCCGTCGGCAGCGTCGGCTTCGGCGCCATGATCGAGCATCCGCGCGCACTGGCCGAGCTCAACGACATCGCTGAGAGGGGCCCGCGCGTCATCGCCATGATGCTGGGCGGCGAGGACTTTGCGCTCGAGACCGGTTCGGTCCCGAGCGACGAATCGCTGGAGCTGCCCAAGCGACTGGTCGCGTTCGCCGCGCAAGCGCACGGCGTGGCGATGATCGGCATCCTCGGTACGGTGGCGGACTATTCCGATCCGGCGGCCTACAAAAAGAGCGCCGAGCGGGCGCGGCGTTTCGGCTTCTCCGGCGGGACCTGCGTGCATCCCGGCCTGGTCCAGGCGCTGAACGAGGCGTTCACGCCCTCGGCCGATGACGTGGCCTACGCCAAAAAGCTGATCGCGGCCGATGAAAAAGCCGCAACCGAGGGCCGCGGCTCCTTCACCGTGGATGGCAAGATGATCGACATCCCGGTGATCGATCGCGCCCGAAGGCTGATTGCCCGCTACGACGCGATCGAACGCCGTCTGAAGAAAGCCTAGGCCTCGACCAGCTCAGGCGTGGTCGTCTCGAGGCCAAGGACCTTGTCGAGGTCGCGCGGCGCGAGCGTGCAGGTCACCCCGGCATTGAGGCTCTGCAGCAGCACTTCGCGGCCGTTGCCGAAGCGGACGGCGTCGCGATGGGCGTGCCCGGTGACCTCGAGGCGGGTCATCGTCACTTCCTCGGCAGGCCCGATCGAGAAGGCGCGCTGCACCGTCTCGTTGATGCCTTCGAGGCTGAGGCGGGCCCCGGCCGGCATGCAGACTGCGGTCTCGCAGTCGGTCCCGGCGACGAAGCCCATGGTTCCGCTGGGGAAGCGGTGGAGCGTGTACTGCTCTTCTTGAGTAGCAGGCCGTGAACGATAAAGCTCAAGTGAGTAATCGCACATAGACGTCCTCCAGTTAGGGAACGTCTTTAACAACTGGGATAGCCCCAGTTAGGTTCAAGCTCTCACGAGAAATTTAGAGTTCGCATTACTGACCAGGTCAGTGACCTTTCAGTGTTTGTCCGACCACACCGAGCGTTTGACAGCGTACATCAGCCCGGCCATGGCGAGCAGGAACAGCACGACGCGAACGCCGGTGCGCTTGCGGTCTTCCATGTGCGGCTCGGACGCCCAGGCCAGGAACTCGACGACGTCGGAGGCTTCCTGGTCGGTCGTGGCCTTGGTGCCGTCGACGTAGGTCACCTTGTCGTCGGTGAGCGGCGGCGCCATCGCGATCTTGTGGCCCGGGAAGTACTTGTTGAAGTTGTCGTCCTTGGTGACGGCGAACTCCTTGATCTGCTCGGGCGTGAGCTTGTCGAACGGCACGTAGCCGGTCAGCAGGCCGTGGACATAGTCCGGACCGTTCTCGCGCGCCTTGATGATGACGCTGAGGTCGGGCGGCGCCTTGCCGTTGTTCGCGGCGGCCGCGGCGGCCTCGTTGGGGAACGGCTTCTTGAAGCGGTCCGACAGGCGCGCCGGCCGCTCGATCGGCTGGCCGTCGTCGTTGAGGTCGGGAACCTGGATGTCCTTGATCAGGTCCTTGGCCTGGTTCTCGCTGAGCCCGAGCTCCATCAGGTTGCGGTAGGCCAGCAGCGACAGCGAATGACAGGCTGCGCAGACCTCGTGATAGACCTGATAGCCGCGCTGGGCGGCGGCGCGGTCGTAGGTGCCGAACGGGCCCTGGAAGTGCCAGTGCTTGTGCGGCGGATGGGCGGTGTTCCCAGCCGCGATGGCGACGGCGGCCGTGACCAGAGACGCGGCCGCGATCGCGCCGGTGACGAGAAGCTTGCGCATGATCAGGCCGCCTTCTTCTTGAGCACGGCGTCGGCAATGCTGGGCGGCAATGGCAACGGTCGTTCGATCTTGCCCAGGATCGGCAGCAGGATCAGGAAGTGGAAGAAATAGTAGACCGTGGCGAGCTGGGACAGCGGGATCCAGAAGCCGGCCGGCGGGTTGGCGCCGCAGAAGCCCAGCACGACCACGTCGACCACCAGCACCAGCATGAACCACTTGTAGATCGGCCGGAACGTCGCCGAGCGCACGCGCGAGGTGTCGAGCCAGGGCAGCACGAACAGCACGGCGATGGCGCCGAACATCGCCAGCACGCCGCCCAGCTTGTCGGGAATCGCGCGCAGGATGGCGTAGAACGGCAGGAAGTACCATTCCGGCACGATGTGCTCGGGCGTCACCAGCGGGTTGGCCGGGATGTAGTTGTCGGGATGACCCATGTAGTCGGGCGCGAAGAAGGTGAAGCCGGCATAGATGATCAGGAACACCACCACGCCGAAGCCGTCCTTCATCGTGTAGTAGGGATGGAACGGCACCGTGTCCTGCGGCCCTTTGGGATCGATGCCCAGCGGATTGTTCGAGCCGTGCACGTGCAGCGCAATGACGTGCAATGCCACCACCGCCACGATGATGAAGGGCAGCAGGTAGTGCAGGGCGTAGAAGCGGTTGAGCGTCGGATTGTCGATGGCGAAGCCGCCCCACAGCCAGGTGGTGATCGACTCGCCGACCACCGGGATGGCCGAGAACAGGTTGGTGATGACGGTGGCGCCCCAGAAGCTCATCTGGCCCCACGGCAGCACGTAGCCCATGAACGCGGTCGCCATCATCAGCAGGAAGATAATGACGCCCAGAATCCACAGCAGCTCGCGCGGCGCCTTGTAGGAGCCGTAGTACATGCCGCGGAAGATGTGGATGTAGACGGCGATGAAGAAGAACGAGGCGCCGTTCATGTGCAGGTCGCGGATCAGCCAGCCCTGCGGCACGTCGCGGTCGATGCGCTCGACCGAGTCGAAGGCCATCAACACATGCGGGGTGTAGTTGGTCGCCAGCACAACGCCCGTGGCGATCATCAGCACCAGCATCACCGTCGCGATCGCGCCGAAATTCCAGAAATAGTTGAAATTCCGGGGCGTCGGGAAGGTGTGATACTCCTTCTCGAGATACGAGAAGACCGGCAGGCGGTGATCGATCCAGGCGATCACCTTGTTGTTGAAGACCGGCGGCGTGCCGTGGGACGAGGCCATTCTGCTAGCTCCTGGGCGGGCGACCGCTGACGATCAGCCGATGCGGACGAGAGAGTCGGACGTGAACAGGTAGTCCGGAATCGCGAGGTTCTTCGGCGCCGGCCCTTTGCGGATGCGGCCCGACGTGTCGTAGGCCGAGCCGTGGCAGGGACAGTACCAGCCGTCGTAGGGACCCTTGTCCTGGCCGGGCTTGTTGCCGAGCGGCACGCAGCCGAGATGGGTGCAGATGCCGATCATGATCAGCCACTCGGGCCGCACCTTCTTGGCGGTGTCGGTGACGCGCGCATTGTCGGTCTGCGGATCGGGCAGCTCGGACATCGGCACGGCCTCGGCCGCCTTGATGTCCTCCGGCGTGCGATGCCGGATGAACACCGGCTTGCCGCGCCACTTCACGGTGATGGCCTGGCCGACCGCGATCGGCTGGACGTTCACATCGATCGACGACAACGCCAAGGTATCGGCGGCCGGGTTGAGATTGTTGATGAAGGGCCAGGCGACGGCGGCGACGCCGACAGCGCCCAGGGCGCCGGTTGCGACCATGAGGAAGTCGCGCCGGGTGGGATCGCCGTGCCCACCGGTCGGAATGCTTGATGCAGCCATTTGCTTTCTCTTTCCGCCCCCCGAGGAGATGGGGTCTTTAGACCGCAAAAGGGCCTTATGTTTCAAGGCTCTGTTGGTCGCAGGCCCGTTCGCGGGCGTTCTGCGACAGCGCGCCGCACGGCCTGTGGCAGGCGCTTTCGCGACGCGGACGCGGGCCGAACAGCGAGTAGAACACAGGCCATGCGACTGGCCCTGTTCGAACCCGACATTCCCCAGAATCTCGGGGCCTTCATCCGTCTTTCGGCCTGTCTGAAAGTACCGCTCGACGTGATCGAGCCCTGCGGCTTCCCGGTCGACGACAAGCGCATCCGCCGCGCCGCCATGGACTACTACGACCTCGCGAGCATCGCCCGACACGCTTCGTGGGCCGCCTTCAAGCGCGACCGGCCGGCGGGCCGGCTGGTCCTGCTGACGACCAAGGGGGCGACGGATTTCCCGGGCATCGCCTTCGCCACGGACGACATCCTGCTGTTCGGCCGCGAGAGTGCCGGCGTGCCCGACGATGTCCACCAGACGGCCGACCTCAGGCTGCGTATCCCGCTGCAGAAGGGCGCTCGCTCCCTCAATGTCGCGCTGGCCGCCGCCATGGTAGTGAGCGAGGCCCTGCGCCAGACCTCGGGATTCGATGCGCTCTCCGACTGAAAATCCGACACCGCTGCCCGACGCCGCCACCGTGCAGTGCCGCAAGGACGAGGCGCGCGCCTGGTTCGAAAGCCTGCGCGATCGCATCTGCGCGGCCTTCGAGAAGATCGAGGACGACCTCACGGGAACGCACAGCGAGCTCGCGCCCGGGCGTTTCGAGCGCAAGGCGTGGCGGCGCGAGGCCGGGCCCAACGAGGATCGCGGCGGCGGCGCCATGTCACTCATGCGCGGTCGCGTGTTCGAGAAGGTGGGCGTCAACGTCTCGACGGTGTTCGGCGAGTTCAGCCCGGAGTTCCGCAAGCAGATCCCGGGCGCCGAAGAGGATCCGAGCTTCTACGCCACGGGCATCTCGCTGGTGGCGCACCTGCGCTCGCCCAAGGTGCCGGCGGTGCACATGAACACCCGCCACATCGTGACCACGCGCGCCTGGTTCGGCGGCGGCGCCGACCTCACGCCGATGGTGCCGCACCAGCCCGACACCGACGCCTTCCACAGCGCGCTCAAGGCGGCCTGCGACGCGCACGACGCGACGTACTACCCGCGTTTCAAGAAATGGTGCGACGAGTACTTTTATCTCCCGCATCGTGGCGAGCCGCGCGGCGTCGGCGGCATCTTTTACGACGACCTCGACAGCGGCGACTTCGCCCGCGACTTCGCCTTCACGCGTGGCCTCGGCGAGGCCTTCCTCGACGTCTATCCGCGGCTGGTGCGCGCCCACATGAACGAGCCGTGGACCACAGCCGAACGCGAGCATCAGCTCGTGCGGCGCGGACGCTACGTCGAGTTCAACCTGCTGCACGACCGCGGCACCAAGTTCGGCCTGATGACCGGCGGCAACGTCGAAGCGATCCTGATGTCGCTGCCGCCGGAGGTGCGGTGGCCGTGACCCCTCAAGTCCTCCCCCGTCTTCGGGGGAGGATACAGGAGGGGGCGAACCGCAGTCGAAGTGCCGGCTGATTTCAGATCTTTGTCTTGCAGAGATCATCTGTGTGGCCTTCCCCCTCCTGTATCCTCCCCCGAAGACGGGGGAGGAAAAGAACGAGCGAAGAGTCCCGCGAGCAGCGGCAGCACGAACAGGGCGCCGACCAACAGCGGATACGGTCCGCCGAAGCGATCGAAAATTGCTGCGGGCTCGGCCTCGTAAGTGAGCCGCACATACAGAAAATCGACCAGCACCGTCGACACCGGCCACAGCAGCGCCG
>DATGZZ010000009.1:0-3286 GCA_035296945.1 Reyranella sp. | reverse complement strand
GGGCCGGCATGACGAAGCGCTTGTCCATTTCGGCGGCGCGCTCGGCCTTGCCCGCACGACACCAGAACGCCGGCTGATGGCGCGCCGCCTGATGGAGCACCGCCTCAGCGGCGGTCGGCCGAGCACATAGCGCCTGCCGCTTTGACAGCAGCATGCGACGCTGCAGTACTTCGGCATCACGACCAAGTGGGAGATGCTGACCTTCATCATGGTGCTGATCTTCCTGCTGGGCTTTCCCTTCGAGTGGATCGAGATCTGCCTGATCGTGCTGCCGATCTTCGGTCCGATCCTGCTGAAGTTCGATTTTTCCGACCACCTGGGCCGGAGCGCGCCCTTTGGTTGCCGCGGCTTGCCGGGTTCATCGACTGACGGGGGTTCCAGGCGCCGGAGGGAACAACCGGCCGCCGGCGGCGTTGGTGCCGCACAGCCATGTCGCCAGCGCCGAGGTCGAAGATGTTTGCTTATGTCGCCATCCTGGGCAGCCTGATCGCCCTGTCGCTGATCTCATTCATCGTGGGCGCGGTGGCGGGCTGATGCGGCAGGCGGTACTTTCGTCCTGACCACGATCAGCCAGGTTGACGCCACCAGGATGACGGCGGCGGTGATCCACTCGGTGGCCGACAGGTTGGGTGCGGCGACCCAGCCGAGATGCGCCGCGGTGGCTTCGAGCGCGATGGCGAAGAACGGCATCGCGGTCAGCGCGATCAGATAGGTCTGCACGCCGGTGCGATTGATGGTCCAGAAGCCGAGCCAGGTGCCGGGCGCGCGGAACAACAGGCCGGCCAACGCGGCGTAGAGCCAGAGCTCGATGCGGCCAAAGGCATCGCCGGCGCCGGCCCACGGCGAGGTGACGGCGCCTGCGACGCCCAGCACCGACCAGACGAGGATCAGCGCCAGGGAAGCCGCCACCAGGATCTCGCCGGTGAAGCGGCTCCGGGCGGCGAGGTCGGTCGACCGGTTGCGCGGGTGGTAGGCGATCATCCATGACGCCGCGACCGCCATGGCCTCGGAGGCGACCAGCCAGCCCAGCCCGCGCCATGCCTGGGGCGCCAGCGCCAGCGCAAACGCCACGGTGCCGATGGCCAGCAGGGCAAGGCCCGGCCAGTCGCGCCGCGGCGGCGCCTGGCGCGTCAGCCACCAGCCGGAACCGGCGCCGATCAGCACGCTCACGGTGGCCAGCAATGTGCTCTCGGTGATCGCGAGCCAGACGATCGCGGCCGCCGTCGCGCCGTTGATGGCGACGCGCAGAAAGGCGTAGCCGACGGTCCAGGGTGCCAGAAGCTCGTACCAGCTGCCGGCCGCTCGACGGCCCAGCCACAACATGATCAGGCCGGCGAACAGGAGCTGCACCAGGGTGTAAGCCCAGGCATCGAGCGCCGCGCCGCTCACGACGTGGCGCGTGAGCAGGAGATAGAGCGACCACAGCAGCGAGTTGCCAAGACCGAGCGCCAGAAGGTGACCGCTCATCGCTTTGTCGGCGGGTCAGGTCCTGAAACGCAGCAGCAGATGGTTCACGCCGTTCAGCTTGACGTAGAGGTCCTCGAACTGCTGGTAAAAATCTTCCCACTGCGGCAGGCCGCCCTGGGCGCCGAGCGCGGTGTAGATCTCGGCCACGGTCTTGCGGCCGTCGATCTGCGACACGATGCGCGGCGCGAGCGACGGCAGCTGCGCACGCCACGGGAAGCCGTCGAGGTTGGCGACCAGCGGCGTGCCGGGCTGCAGGCCGGCGGCCAGCTTCTGGGCATCCATCTCGCGCAAGACCGGGATGGCCGAGGTGTCCTCGGGCCGCGCCACCGTGTCGAAGCCCGCGCGCGTGGCATAGAAGACGTGGGTGCGCAGGTTGCCGGCCAAGCGCTCGGCGAAGGCCGCGCGCTCGAGCAGCGGCAGCGAGCTCGCCTGGCGCGCAATGATCGGATCGCTCATGTAGGTCGCGGGCTCGTAGCGCACAGGCTCGAGGAAGGCGACAAGGCGCAGCCCGGACTCCTGCGTCATGGCGCCGATGTCGGGCACGGTGAAGGCGCGATCGCAGCTGTGCAGCAGCAGATCATAGAGGCCGGCATCGCCGCCGGTGACGTGGTCGTTGAGGTAGGGATTGCGGCGGAACAGGTTGGTGGTCGGCAGGAAGCGGATCAGCCGCTTGGTCATGGCGATCCGGTCCTCCAGCGCCATCGACCGCGGCGCCAGGGTCTGCAGCAGCTGCTGCAGGGGATAGACGCCGCTGCGGCCATACTCGCCATAGAGCATCACGCCCATGCCGCCATCGGGATTGAGCACGCTCGCCAGCGCGCGCATGCCGGCGGCGGGATCCGGGAGGTGGTGGAGCACGCCCGTACAGTCGATGTAGTCGAACTGGCCGATCGGCATCGACGGCAGGTCCAAGAGCGAGCCGGTGAGGAAGTTGATGTTGCGCAGGCCGCGGGCCTTGGCGCGGCCCTCGCAGATCTGGCGCGAGGCGGTCGAGATGTCGAGATAGACGACCTCGCCGGGGCAGCGCCGGTCGGCCAGCTGCTGGGCCAGCATGATGCAGGCATCGCCCGTGCCGCCGCCGGCGACCAGCGCCCGGAACGGCCGCGCGAAGTTCAGCCGCCCGGAGAACAGGTAGTGGTTGATCTCGAGGACGTGGCTCGGGGTGCCGGTGATCAGGCGGATCGCCTCATCGCGCGGATCGCGCGGCGGATAGGGCAGCGCCTCGTACTGGGCGCGAACTTCATCCATCGGCGAAGGAACGGTCATTCTGGCCTTGTTTCAGGGCGGGCGCGGCGCTACCCGGGGGAAGCAGTGCCTGCAGGCGATTAGTGCAACAAAAAGACAGGCCACGAAAGAGGGGCATGAAAGGCTATTTCGGCATCGGTGTGGAAGGCATCAGCAAGGCCATGAACGTGGGCACCTTGTTCCGCACCGCCCATGCCTTCGGCGCTTCGTTCGTGTTCACGCTCAGGGCCCAGTACAACCGCCGCGAGGGGGCGCACACCGACACCTCCGACACGCCACGCTCGGTGCCGACCTACAACTTCGCCGACCTGGAAGCCTTCCGCCTGCCGCAGGGCTGCCGGTTGGTCGGCATCGAGATCACCGACCAAGCGATCGAGCTGCCGAGCTTCCGCCATCCCCGCCAGGCCGCCTACATCCTGGGCGCCGAACGCGAGGGACTGTCGGCCGACGTGCAGTCGATCTGCGACTACGTGGTGAAGATCCCGACCCGCTTCTCGGTCAACCTGGGCGTCGCCGGCGCCCTGATCATGTACGACCGCCACCTCAGCCTCGGCCGCCACGCCGCCCGGCCGGT
>DATGZZ010000008.1:0-4380 GCA_035296945.1 Reyranella sp. | reverse complement strand
AGACGACCGGTAACGCCATCCGGTCAATCGGCGCCAAATTCCCGGCGTATGTCACCCAAGGTCACGACTGGCTCAGTTGGGTTGGCGCGATAGTCGTCGAGGCGTCGACGCAGCTCCGCTCGCTGAGCCTCGGTGACCGGCGCTGTCGACTCGGCCTGGACGACGCTGTCGAGTAGGTCGTAGGCCAGACGAAGACGCTCGTCCGGTCCCAGTTTCTCGAGCTCGGCCATCAGCGTTTTGTTCATGGGTCAATGATATCCGAAGCCGAAGCCGCTGTAAGCGGCACATTTCCTGCCCAGCCCGCCGGGCGTTGAGCCGAAGAAGCAGACGGCGAGGTCGCATGCCTCCTCGCCGCCTGCCCTTCGTTCGCGCTAGTCGGGACGCGTGTCAGCCATATCGATGTAGCTGATCGGCGGCGTGTGTTTCTTGAAGAGCTTGCGGGTCTCGGCCTGCAGGCTGCGGAACACCGCCGGCGTGATGGCGAGCCCGCTGCTGGGCATGGCGGCGGCGACATTCACCGTCTTGCCGTAGACGTCGATGATCTCCTCGCCCGGGCTGCCGACCCGGCCGATCGCGACGGGTCCCAGGTGCAGCTTGACGACGATGCTGGTCTTGAAGCCGCGCTGGCCAAGCCATTCGCGACCCGTCGATTGCACGGATCGCAAGGCGAGCACGCCGGCGTCGGCGGCTTCGGCCGGGAAGGCCACCAGCCCGGCATCGCCCAGGGTCTTGATCAGGCGGCCGCCGGCATCGCCGACGATCTGCCCGGTCCGGGCGAAGTAGCCCGCCATCGTCGCCAGCAGTTCCTGCGGCGGGGTCTTCTCCGCGTGACGCATATAGCCGGCAAGATCGTAGAAGCCGACCAGGAGCTCACGCTCCGTCGGCATGCGCAATTGCGTCCAGAAGGACATGCGCGTTCTCCTCAGTTTGTGTGTTCGCAGGCGGCCCAAAGTCCGCCAGTAAGGGGAGAAATCGCCGGCCCGGTGTCCGGCAGTGTACGAATTATCCGGAAAGCGACCCGCAGCCGTCAAGATTGGCTTGCACTTTGTGATAACCGAAGTTATAATAGAGCTATGACTTGGGACATGAAAGGCCGCGGCTTCGGCCCACTAGCCATGGGGGTGTCCTTCGGCCGCCCACACCACGGTCTCTGCCGGAAATACCGGGAATACCGGAAAGTCCCGATTCTGCCTGCAATGTCGTCACGGCGGCCGCCTTGACCCCCCGAACCCTCGCCCATAGATTGCCGGCCCCATGTCTTTCAGGGTCCTTCCGGAGCGAATTATCCGCCCGGTCCGCTGACCGCGGCCGGGTCGTTATGCCTGTTCCTGGCTGCCCTTGCGGCAGTCGCCTATCGCTCCTCCCTGCGCCGAGTTTCTCGTGACAACTGATTACAAATCCAGCGTCTTCCTGCCCAAGACCGAGTTTCCCATGCGCGCCGGTCTCGCGAAGAAGGAGCCCGAGCTCCTGAAGCGCTGGGCCGACATGGACCTCTTCCATCGCCTGCGCGCCGAGAGCCGCGGCCGGCCGAAGTTCGTCCTGCATGACGGCCCGCCCTACGCCAACGGCAACCTCCATATCGGCCACGCGCTCAACAAGATCCTGAAGGACCTCGTCACGCGCACCCAGCAGATGCTGGGCAAGGACAGCCACTACGTGCCGGGCTGGGACTGCCATGGCCTGCCGATCGAATGGAAGATCGAGGAGGAGTACCGCGCCAAGAACCAGGACAAGGATGCCGTGCCGGTCGGCGAGTTCCGCCGCCAGTGCCGCGCCTTCGCCGATCACTGGATCAAGGTGCAGCGCGAGGAGTTCAAGCGGCTGGGCGTCGAGGGCGACTGGGACAACTACTACTCGACCATGGCCTACGAATCGGAAGCGGTGATCGCGGGCGAGCTCGGCAAGTTCCTGATGAACGGCGGCCTCTACAAGGGCTCCAAGGCCGTGCTGTGGAGCGTGGTCGAGAAGACCGCGCTCGCTGAAGCCGAGATCGAGTATCACGATCATACGTCGGATACCGTCCATGTCCGCTTCCCGGTGGTGACGTCCAAGGGCGGCAAGCTCGACGGCACCTCGATCGTGATCTGGACCACGACGCCCTGGACCATGCCGGGCAACCGCGCGCTCGCCTTCGGGCCCGACATCGCCTACGCACTGGTCGAGGTCGCCGAGGTGGGCGAGGGCAGCCGCGCCAAGGCGGGCGAGAAGATGGTGCTGGCCAAGGAGCTGGTCGACGCCGTCGCCGAAGCAGCCAAGTTCACGCCCAAGGTGCTGGGCGATGTCGCGGCCGAGGATTTCGACGGGCTGGTCGCGGCCCACCCGCTGCGCGGCCAGGGCTACGACTTCGACGTGCGCCTGCTGCCCGGCGGCTTCGTCACCGCCGATGCCGGCACGGGCTTCGTCCATATCGCGCCGGGCCACGGCGCCGACGACTATGAGCTGGGCGTGGCCAACGGCGTGGAAGTGCCCGACACCGTGGCCGAGGACGGCAGCTACTATCCGCACGTGCCGCTGTTTGCCGGCAAGAAGGTCTACACCGCGCAAGGCGTGCGGGGCGACGCCAACCGCGCCGTCAGCGACGCCCTCGACAAGGCCGGCAAGCTTCTGGCGTTCGGCCGCATCCGCCACAGCTATCCGCACTCGTGGCGGTCCAAGGCGCCGGTGATCTTCCGCAACGCGCCGCAGTGGTTCATCGCCATGGACAAGCCGATCGCCGAGATTGGCGGCACCCTGCGCGAGAAGGCATTGGCCGCGATCGACGCCACCCGTTTCGTGCCGCGCGCCGGCTACAACCGCCTGCGCAGCATGATCGAGCAGCGGCCCGACTGGTGCGTGTCGCGCCAGCGCGCCTGGGGCGTGCCGATCACGGTGTTCGTCGACAAGAAGACCGGCGAGCCGTTGCGCGATCCCGAGGTGATGGGCCGTGTCGTCGAAGCCTTCAAGGCCGAGGGCGCCGACGTGTGGTTCGAAAGCCCACCCGAGCGCTTCCTCGGCAACAAGTACAAGGCCGAGGATTTCGAGCAGGTGACGGACATCCTCGATGTCTGGTTCGACTCGGGCTCCACGCACGTCTTCACGCTCGAGGGCAATCCCGAGCTGAAGTGGCCGGCCGACCTCTACCTGGAAGGCTCCGACCAGCATCGCGGCTGGTTCCATTCCTCGCTGCTGGAGAGCTGCGGCACGCGCGGCCGCGCGCCCTATGACGGCGTGCTGACGCACGGCTTCACGCTCGACGAGCAGGGCCGCAAGATGTCGAAGTCGCTGGGCAACATCACGGCACCGCAGGAAGTGTGCGACCAGTACGGTGCCGACATCCTGCGCCTGTGGGTGGTCGGCACCGACTACACCGAGGACCAGCGCATCGGGTCGGAGATCCTGAAGCACCAGGCCGAGGCCTATCGCCGGCTGCGCAACACCTTGCGCTACCTGCTGGGCAGCCTCGCCGGCTACTCGGCGGCAGAGAAGGTGGCTTACGCCGACATGCCCGAGCTCGAGCGCTGGGTGCTGCATCGCCTGGCTGAGCTCGACGCGCTGTTCCGGCCGGCGGTCGACGACTTCGACTTCCACAAGATCGCGACCGAGCTGCACAATTTCTGCGCCGTCGACCTCTCGGCCTTCTACTTCGACATCCGCAAGGATGCGATCTATTGCGACGCGGCCGATGCGCTGCGCCGGCGCGCCGCGCGCACGGTGATGGCGGAGCTCTTCTCCTTCCTCACTGCCTGGCTCGCCCCCATCACCTGCTTCACCGCCGAGGAGGCGTGGCTGGCGCGCGCCCCGGACATGCCGGACGGGGCGGCGGAGAGCGTGCATCTGCGGCTCTATCCCGAAATCCCGCTGGCCTGGCTCGATGTCGCGCTGGGCGAGAAGTGGAAGACGGTGCGGGCGCTGCGTCGCGTCGTCACCGGCGCGCTCGAGCGCGAGCGCGCCGAGAAGCGCATCGGGTCCAGCCTGCAGGCCGCCCCGCACGTCCATGTCGCCAAGGAATACGTCGCCGCCATGAAGGATCTCGATCTCGCCGAGATCTGCATCACCTCGGGCGGTGCGCTGATCGAAGGCCCGCCGGCCGCGGGCGACTTCAAGCTCGCCGACGTGCCCGGTGTCGGCGTGGCCCCGCTGCTGGCCGACGGCACCAAATGTGCACGCTGCTGGCAGGTGCTGCAGGAGGTCGGCAAGTCGCCCAAGCACCCGCTGCTCTGCCATCGCTGCGAAGAGGCGGTGGCGGCATGATGCGTCGCATCGACCGCCAGGCCATGGCCCTGGTCGTCATCACCCTGATTGCCGACCAGCTCTCCAAGCAGCTCCTGCTGAGCTACCTGATGGCCGCCAAAAGCGCCATCGTGCCGGTGATCGACGGTTTCTTCCGGCTGGTGATCGTGT
>DATGZZ010000007.1:0-7342 GCA_035296945.1 Reyranella sp. | reverse complement strand
CCTACTTCGTGACCGACGGCCAGAAGGATATTGCCGCCTGCTTCGACCGCACGACTTCCAAGGTGAAGGCGGCGCTGCGCTTCGACTGGACGCCCAACGTCAAGGACCTGCGCGAGGCCTGGATCAAAGGCGGCACGCTCACCATCAGGAAGATCTATCCCGATCCGAAGACCGGCAAGTATGACTACATGGGCACCAAGGGGAACAAGATCGACTGGGAAATGGTGCCGATGGGCGAGCTGTTCGTCGAGGAGGGCTCGCTGCCCGGCGACGATCCGTTGTCGCTGACCGGCGCCGACGGCACGATCTGGCATCCCGAGGGCCGCTGGGCGGCGACCGTCGTGCGGCTGTGCGGCGGCATCGCCATCCTCGATCCGGAGAACAATTTCGATCCGGTCGCCTTCCTTCAGTTCAACAAGGATTCCCAGGCACAGTATCCGGTGCAGAAGGTCGACAAGGACACTTGGAAGGTGGTGTTCGACAAGATCCATTCGCCAGGTCACGAGATCGGCTTCTCGCCCGACGGCAAGTTCCTGGTGATGATGAACAATCTCCGAGAAAACAACTGCTCGATCTTCAGCTGCGCCGATCCCGATCCGCGCAACTGGCGCAAGGTCGCCCATGTCGAGGATCCGCTGTGGCGCGGCAAGTATCCCAACCCGTTCCACATGGTGTTCTCGCTCGACAGCTCCAAGCTCTACCTGACGATCCTGCATCCTTCGCCGGCCTTCAGCGGCATCATGGTGGTCGACACCAAGACCTGGACGATCATCAAGGAGATCCAGGGCATCGGTCCCGACCTGCAGACGCCGGCGCTGACCTACGACGGCAAGTACCTGATCACGCCGTTCTCGGGCTTCCAGCGCCAGCAGAGCGGCATCTCGGTCATCGACACCTCGACCGACACGTTGATCGGCATCCTGCCGAGCAACGGCGGGCATCATGACTGCGTCATCATCCCGACCAAGCTGGAGCACATGAAGCACACGCGGTCCTGCACGCTTTGATGCGCTGGCTGCTGCTCAGCCTCGCCCTCCAGAACCTCGGGCGCCGCAAGGCGCGCAGCTTCCTGCTGATCGCGGCGGTGGCCCTGGGCAGCGGCGTCGTCTTCACCGGCGCCGTGCTGATGCAGAGCATCGACCGCAGCATGGCGGTGGGCTTCACCCGCCTGGGCGCCGACATGATGGTGGTGCCCGAGGGGGCGCTCACCAACATCACCGCCTCGCTGCTGGTCGTCGAGCCCAGCGAGCTGGTGCTCGATGCCGACGCGTTGGCCAAGGCACGGCTTGCCAGCCTGGGCCGCGTTGCGGCGCAGAAGGTCGTGCGGGTCGAGCATTCGGGCATCGGCAGCCATCATGAGTCGGCCGACCTCATAGGCTTCGAGCCGGCGCAGGACTTCACCGTCCAGCCCTGGCTGGTCGAAAAGATCAATCGGCCCTTGCAGGCAGGCGACGTCATCCTGGGCGCGGCACGCGACGGCGTGCTGGGCAGCCAGCTCCTGATCTTCGGCAAGCCGCATGTCGTCTATGGACGGCTCGGCCGCACCGGCGTCGGCACCCACGAGCGCGGCGTGTTCATGTCCTTCGCCACGCTCGATGCGCTGGGCGAGGCGCCAGGAGGAGGAATGGGCGGCGGGCACGGTACAAAGCCCGCCGTGCTGGCGCCGGGCAAGGTGAGCGGCTTCCTGGCCGAGCTGGCGCCCGGCGCCACACCGTTGCAGGCGCGCTTCGCCATCCTGTCCAACGTGAAGGGCGTCAAGGTCGTGGCCGGCGACACCACCTTGTCGGGCATCCGCCAGGGCCTGGCGGCGCTACTCGACGGCATCCTCGCCCTGATGGTGCTGATGTTCGCCAGCACCGCCCTGATGGTGAGCGTGCTGTTCTCGGCCATCGTCACCGAGCGGCGGGGAGAGCTCGGGCTCCTGAAGGCGATCGGCGCGCGGCGCGGCCAGGTGCTGGGCGTCATGGTCACCGAAGCCGTGCTGGCGACCGGCATCGGCGGCATCCTCGGCGTCGTGCTGGGCGTGCTGGTGATGCGCCTGTTCGAGCGCTCGCTTGTCTACTACCTCGAGAATGTCGGCGTGCCGTTCCTGTGGGTCGACCTGCCGCGCACGATCGTCTTCGCCGTGGGCGCCATCGTGCTCGCCTCGGCCATCGGCGTGGCGGGCGTGCTCTATCCGGCGTGGCGGGCGAGCCGGCGCGATGCCTACGACCTCGTGCGCAGCGGCGCCTGACATGCTGTCGTGCCGGGCCTTGCGCAAAAGCTACGTCACCGAACGCGGCGAGGTTTTAGCCGTCGACGGCATCGACCTCGACGTCGAGACCGGCCGCTACGCCGCCATCATCGGCCGCTCGGGCTCGGGCAAGTCCTCGCTGATGGCGATGGTCGGCGGCCTCAGCCGGCCGTCGGACGGTACCGTCATGATCGACGGCACCGACATCTGGGGCCTGTCGGACGACAAGCTGGCGGCCTTCCGCAACGGCCGCATCGGCTTCGTGTTCCAGTTCGCGAGCCTGCTGCCGACCCTGCGTCTGGTCGACAACGTCGCCTTGCCCGCCTTGCTTGGCAAGCGGCGCGACGTCGATGTCTATGGCAAGGCCGCGACCCTGCTCGCCCGCATGGGGCTCGGCGATCACCTCGATGCCTATCCGTCGGAATGCTCGGCCGGCGAGCAGCGCCGCGCGGCGATCGCGCGCGCGCTGATCAACGATCCGGTGCTGCTGCTGGCCGACGAGCCGACCTCCGACCTGGACGAGCAGACCGAGATCGAGATCATGGACGAGCTTTTGGCCGTCAACCGCGAGCTCGGCACGACCCTGGTGCTGGTCACCCATAACCTGTCGCTGGCCGAGCAGGCCGAGCAGATCATCCATATCGCCGGCGGCATGATCGCGTCATGACCGCCAAGCGGCCCGATCTCGCCAAGCTCACATCGCCTGAGAAGGACGCGCTGATCCGCGACCTGTGGCGGCAGGTGGCGGCCGGCCAATCCGAGGCGCGCGTGCTGCGCCGCCGCCTGGGCCTGGCGGAGCGGGCGAGCGAGGAGGGCGAGAGCGCCCTGCTCGAGAAGCTGCGCGAGGCAGCGCCGCGGCGACCCGTCGAACCGCCGGCCGGACTCGCGGTCAAGCTCGGGCGCGGGCTTCGACTCTGGCAGTCGCCGGTGGTGATGGGCACGGTGGCGCTCCTCTGCGCCGCCTTTGCCATCGATGGCGGCATCGGCATCTGGCAGCAGCGCGCCCTGCAGCAGCAGCGCCAGGCGCGCCTGATGCTCGAGCACGAGGCACGCACCTCGCTCTATGTCGAGCTGAAGCGCATCGTGCTGGAGGCCGACGGCAAGTCCTACCGCATGACCATGGCAATGCAGAACATCGATCCGGCGCGGCCGCTCTATGTCATGCTGAACGCGGTCGGCGTCTACGTGCAGACCGGCATGACCTGGCAGCAGGTGCCGTCACGCCCCCTGGGCGAGGCCGGCAGCGGCGTGATCAAGCTCACCGACGCCTACACCTACGACGTCCTGTTCACGCCCGAAGTGACGGGCTGGGCCGAGCTGATCCCGGGCTACATGCATGTCCGCATCCAGTCCGACATGCTGATCAGCCGCAGCGCCCAGCCCGGCAACGACATCGCCGAGCGCCGCACGCCGTTCTACGTCTACCTGAAGCCGCACGGCGCCAACGACGCCGACATCAAGGCGCGCGGCAAGATGCCGGGCGCCCCGCCGGTGTTCATCCCGATGCCGCCGCATTGAGGTCAGCGATGACGCGTCATGTTCCTTTCCCCCGCTAGGGGGAGAGGCTAGGTGAGGGGGCATCGAAGGTGCTGCGCAACCCCCTCACCCAACCTCTCCCCCTAGCGGGGGAGAGGAGCTTGAGAAGAGAAAGTCGTTAAGTCGCCGCCGACTCGCTCTTGGGATCGCCGGCGATGCGGCTGTGCCACATGATGCGGCGCTGGGTCATGTCCCAGGGCGTCGCCTGGTGCATCAGGCAGCGATTGTCCCACACCACGGCCTCGCCCGGCGTCCAGTCGTGGTGGTAGATGCGCGGCGGCTGGCAGGCGAAGTCGATCAGCTCGCGCAGCAGCCGGTCGGACTCCTCCTGCGCAAGGCCGGGAATGTTGTGGGCATGGCGGCCGGCCAGCAGCGACTTGCGGCCGGTCTCGGGATGGGTCTTGACCAGCGGCCGGAGCGGCACCGGCCCGTCATGCAGGCCGTAGCCCGAGTACTCGCCGTCGAGCTTCTTGGTCTGATGGCCGACCCGGCCCTGGCTGTAGTGCAGTGAATGATAGGCGTGGAGGCCTTCGATGCGGGCCTTCATGTGGGAATCGAGGGCGTCGTAGGCGGCGCGCATGTCGGCAAAGCCGGTGCGGCCGCCGACGCTCGGCACTTCCTCGGCGCTGAACACGGCGCCCTTGGCCTGGACCGGCATGTAGGTGCTGTCGTGATGCCAGCCCATGTTGCCCTTCAGGATCTTCATGACGTCGTCGTTGTCCTTCTCCAGCCGCAGCGAGCCGTCCGATCGCACGTTGCTGATCGCCGTCATCTCGAACTCGAGCGGCCCGAAGCGCTTGGCGAAGGCGATCTGCTGGTCGCGCTGCAGGTGCTGGTCGGGCAGGATCACCAGGGCGTATTGCAGCCAGGTGTCGTAGAGCGCGCGGAACGTCGGCTCGTCGATGTCGGCGACCTTGATGCCGCGGATGACCGCGCCGAAGGTCGTGTCGGGCAGCGGTTCGACGTCGAACAGGCGAGCCATGCGGGGACCTCCCAGTCTTGGCCGGAGTTTACCGGCCAACCGCCGTCATCCTCAAGTCACGCGGCCGCGCTTGGCGGGAATGGGAGCGATGAGGGCCTGCCGGATCGGCCGGGCCTCCTCGGCCGGCAATTGCCGGATGCGGAGCGTGCGCTCGACGAACCGGTTCTCCTCGCCCTCGACTAGAAGGTCGAGGAAGCGCGTCGTGCCCGGCGTGACGGCGCGCCGGCTGCGGCCCTGGGCAGCATCGGTCTTTTCGCTGAGCAACGCCTGGATGGTCCGCACGGTGCGCACCGCGACGTCCTGCGGCGGCTGGTTGTCGATCTGCACGCGATAGACCCCTTCGGGGTCGACGCCCTCGATGCTGAGCGGCTGTTGGCGGCAGACGCTCACGGTGACGCAGGCTTCGCCGCTCCTGGGATCGTGCCGGGCGTCGAGCACCACCAGGTCCTTGTTGGAGGGCTGGCGCACCAGCACGGCCTCGACGGTCCCAGGCTGGAAGCGGAGCGTCAGCGAAGCGCCGGGGTCGATTGGCGGGATGGTGACGAAGGCGCCGTCGGCGACGTGGATCAGCTCCTCCTCGCCCAGCCAGACGCTGCCGAAGGGCAGGCGCTGCTCGAGCACCATCGCGGCGATGCGCCGGTCGGTCGGATTGGCGATCGTGACCTCGCGGCCGCCATCGCGCACGTCGAAGGTGAGGCCCTCGTAGTCGGCCATGCGCTGGTAGAGCTCGGCTTGCGTCGCGATCCAGTAGTTGTTGCGTTCGGCGAGGTTGATGCAATAGCGCACGTAGTCGAGCGTGCCCTTGCCGTTGTTGACCGACGGATCGCGCGCCAATTCGGGATGGTACTGGAAGGAGTAGACGCCGTTCTCGAGCTTGTCCTCGACGCCGGGCCGGCGCGCGCTGCGGCCGGCGAAGATGGTCTCGACCAGCTCGTAGGCGGCGTCGTACTCGTGCGTGCGGTCCCAGCCGCGCAGCTTGCGCCATTCCTTAGTCGTCGTGACCACGGGACGGAAGGGGAACCAGATGCCCGAGGTGGCGATGGTGCGCCGCACGTCGGTCACATAGGTGAGCGGCTTCTCGCCGATCGTGCCGCCCACCATGACGTTGGGATCGCGCACGCCGTATTCGATCATGTGGTAGTAGCAGAAGGTGCAGAGGCCGAGGATCGTCTTGTCCTGGGCATAGAGGTAATCCATCGCATCGATCGTCTCGGGATGCATGTGCCCGCCGGCATGGCGGCCGCAGGTGCAGATGGTGATGCCGAGACTCTTGCCTGCCTTGGAGACGTGCTCGAACAGGCCCTTGCCGAAGATCGCCGTCGGCGGATCGCCGATCGAGCTGTCGTTGTGCAGCGCGGGCTCGATGAAGCTGTGCTGCGTGGTGCGCCCGACCCAGTCGCGCGCCATCGCCTCGTCGATGTTGGTCGAGAAGGTCGGGTCCTCGATGTCGTAGCTCGCCGGGATCAGGTTCTGGATCTGGTAGTCGAGGAAGGTGTAGTCGCGCATGCCGTGGACGTCGTGGCGGAACGACAGCACGCCGTCATAGGTGCCGAACGAGCGCAGCCGGGTCTGCCACAGCGAGGACAACCCGACCTCGCGCATCAGTTGGCGCAGAAAGAACAGCAGCGTGTCGCCCCAGTGCGTGGCGTTGGCCCAGTGGCGCACCGCCTCGACATTGAGATGGGCCTGCATCATGCCGCCGATCAGCTCGAACACCTGGTTGGCGACGTAGACCGTCTTGTCGGTGAGCACGATGGCCGGGCCCAGCTCGCCCACCGTCGCTGTCGTGGCGCAGCTGAGATCGCCTGAAAGCTCGACCAGGTCGGCCAGCACGCGGCTGCCCTTGGCCGGCACGATGCGATGGGCCGGATGGCCCTTGTAGCCACTGACATAGAGCGTCTCCCAGGCATCGCCCGCGAACGGCGAACCGACGCGCCAGCGCCAGCCGGTATAGCCCTGCACCGGCGCGGGCTCGCAGGCGTGCAGTCCGAGCAGGTGCGGCGGCAGGTTGGTCTTGCCGCTGACGATCAAGCGGCCGTCGCCGTCTGCCAGCCAGGCTTCGATGCGGGCGATGGTCTCAGGCGCGAGATGGCCGGCGTTGACAATCAGCAGCGCACGGCAACGCGCGAGGCGCGCCGCGTCGAGGGCGGCTTCGTCGACCAGATGATGCTTGAGATTGCAGCGCGCCAGCAGCAGGCCCGCGGCGTTGGGCGCGAGATAAGCGTATTCACCTTTGACCCAGGTGCGCGGCAGGCCCCAGGCGTCGGTGAAGGTATAGGTCTCGCCGCGCGCGGTGGCTTCGGCGGCATAGGCGTCGCGGCTGCGGCCGCTGAACAGCACGATGATGTCGTGCGCGTCGTGGTCGGGCATGGCGCGACTGTGCCCAAGCGTTCGTGGGCGGCGCAAATGGAAACGGCCGGGACTTGCCCGGCCGTTTCGCCAATGGAGGGTTGGCTGTCTTGCTTACTGAACGACGATCTCGACGCGGCGGTTCTGCGGCTCGCGCACGCCGTCGCCGGTCTGCACCAGCAGGCCCTGCTCGCCGCGGCCGATCACGCTGATCGCCTGCGCCGGCACGCCTTCACGCACCA
>DATGZZ010000006.1:0-10113 GCA_035296945.1 Reyranella sp. | reverse complement strand
GCGTCGGCCAGCACACGCTGTGGGTCGGAGCCGACAATTTCGGCCAGACGAGCGAGAGCGACGAGACCAACAACTGGCGATCGATCACCTTCACGGTGACGGCGCCGCCGCAGGCCGACCTCGAAGTGCGCAACCTCGGGCTGGGTGCTGCCTCGGTGGCGCAGGGCCAGAATCTCGGCTTCGTCTATACCGTCCTGAATGACGGGGCGGCCAGTCCAACGCAGGGTACGCCAGCTTCTACATCGATGGCATGTCCGAGGCATACTTCCGTGGCTGGAACTTCACCGATCCGCTGGGTGAGGGGGCATCCCGTACGCTGTTCAACGGCTTCAACACGGCCAATCTCAGCGTCGGCCAGCACACGCTGTGGGTCGGGGCCGACAATTTCGGCCAGACGACCGAAAGCGACGAGACCAACAACTGGCAGTCGATCACCTTCACGGTGACGGCGCCGCCGCCGCCGGATCTGGTCGTGTCCAACATCAGCCCGGTGGCGATGTCGGTCGTGCAGGGAGGTTTCTTCACCTTCAACTATACGATCTCGAACACCGGCAGCAGCACGTCCAGCCCCAGCATTGGCGCCTTCGATGTCGACCGCCAGCCCAACACGCAGCACTGGGTATCCCTGGATCAGACAAACGGACTTGCGCCGGGAGCGTCGCAGACCTTTTCCGAGGGCTTCAGCACGGCGGGCATGAGCGCCGGCCAGCACACGCTGTATGTGGCCGCCGACAATTTCAATTCGGTCAGCGAAAGCAACGAAAACAACAACGCCATAGCGATCAACTTCACGGTCACGGCGCCTTCGCTACCGTTCAACATCTCGGTCGCTTACTCGGGCAACTCGGCCTACCAGAGCTACTTTGTGCAGGCCGCGCAAAAATGGCAGCAAGTGATCACGGCGGATCTGCCGGACATGGGCTCAATCGATGATTTGCAGATCGCCGCAAGCGTCGTTTCGATCGATGGAGTCGGCGGCATCCTGGGCCAGGCGGGGCCTGATGCGGTTCGACCGGGAGTGGGCGGCCTGCCGTATCATGGCATCATGCAGTTCGACTCGGCGGACATGGCTGCCATGGCGGCCAATGGCACGCTTCTGGCCGTCGTCACCCACGAGATGGGGCATGTCCTCGGGCTCGGGACGCTGTGGTCCTCGTTCGGCCTCAGGAGTGGCTCTTCGTATATCGGCGGCGGTGCGGTCAACGCCTACCATCAACTGGGCGGTTCGGGTTCCACTATCCCGCTCGAGACGGGCGGCGGAAGCGGCACCGCCTTGGTCCATTGGTCGGACGCGGTGTTCGGCAATGAGCTGATGACGGGATACATTTCGCCCAATCCCAATCCGCTCAGCATCATGACGATCGGGTCCCTCCAGGATCTGGGCTACAGGGTGAACTACGCCGCTGCGGACCCTTATTCCATACCGGGCCGTCTGGAGGCGGGCGCATCAGCGGATACAAGCGCGGTTCAGAATGCGAGCATGGTTGAGCTCCATGATCACGGACACATCGACATAGCCGATGGAACGCCGGAGTTCGTGTTGGACCCGCTTAGCGAGTGGACGATCATCATCTGAAAACGGAAGCTCGGCTCGCGGTCCTATGAAACCGGCGAGGCGCCGCTCAACGCCCGCACGATCATCTTCTGGAACTGGATCACCAGCTGCTCGCTCTTGGTGAGGAACCGGCCGCGCTCGGGCAGGCCACCCATCAAGCCGTGCTGCACGGCATCGGTCAGGTCGTCGTCTTCCCGGGCGACCTGCTTGTTGAAGGCGATCAGGGCCAGAGCGAAGCCTTCGTCGACGCCCGGTCCGAAATACTGCTCGGAGAAGCCCCGGGTCGCGGTCGGGCCAGCGGGCAGCCAGACATCGACCGACAGATTGGGGAAGCCCGGATTGATGTTGATGGTGAGGTTCGGCCACAGGAAGTGATACTGCGACTCCACCACCTCGCCGCGCACGTCGTAGAGCTCGACCTTGGCCTTGCCTTCGAGTGCCGCCGGCCGCACCCGGCCGGCCTGGCTGGAGAACCAGCCGTGTGAAGCCAGCGTGTAGACATCGGGCCGCACGTCGATCGCCGCGCTGAAACCCGGATGGGCGACGGCGCAGTGGTAGCATTCGAGGTAATTCTCCAGCATCGCCTTCCAGTTGGCGCGCGCCTGCCAGTCGCCGCGGCTGTGCAGCGTAAGGGAGTCGAGCGCCACGCCACTTTTGGCGATGATGTCGAGGATCGGCCCGTAGCAGTCCTTCGCTGCAGGCGCGTTCGCATCGAGATTGACGAACACGAACGGGCCGAGCGCCTCGACCCGGATCGGCAGCAGCGGAAAGTCCTCCAGCCGGAAGCCCGGCTCGGCGGCCGAGCGCGGTGCACGGCGCAGCCCACCCGCGAGGTCGTAGGTCCAGGCGTGATAGCCGCACTGCATCAGCGCGGCATTGCCACGGCCCTTCATGACCAGATGACGCCGATGGCGGCAGACATTGACGAAAGCGGCCAGGCCTTTGTCGTTGCGCACGACCACCGCCGGCACGTTGCCGGCGTAGCCCGTGACGTAGTCGCCGACCTTGGTGAGGTCGGCGAGCGGTCCGATGTAGTTCCAGCTCTTGCGGAAGACCTGCAGCATCTCCTGCTCGAGAATCGACGGATCGGTGTACCAGCGCGCCGGCAGCGATTCGCCGCGGTCGAGCGCGCCGAGCAGATCGGCGCAGGTTTCATTGGGTTCAATCATGCCGCGATCCTAGTCGAGCAGGGCGTGCTTCATTGTGGCGACGATCGCCATGACCGCGGCGTGGCCGATCATCAGCAGGAAAATCGTCCAAACGGCCGTGATGACGCTCAGCAGCCAGCCGAGCATGGCCATCACGCCGTCATCTTCGATCAGGGCGAGGCAGAAGAACATGATCGCCCATGCCGGGAACAGATTGTCGAACGGGATGGGCAGCGCCAGGATCACGATGTTCGCGGCCCACGTCAGGAGCAGGGCGCGCCGCGGCAGGCCGCTCACCCACCATTCGTGCCGGACGTGGACGGCGTCCTCGAGCCATCGGATGCTGCGACGCGCGCGGCCGAGGAAGGTCTGGAGCTTGCCGCGTCGCAGGCCGCGGCGGCCGATCAGCGCGGGCAGTCTCGGCACCTCGCGGCCGGCGAAGAACTGCACCAGCAGGAACACCATCGGCAGGCCGGTTATGGTGGAGAGCCAGGGAATCCCCGTCGGGATGCAGTTCGGGACGTTGAGGGCAGCGATCGCGAAGGCGTAGGAGCGCCCGTGCAGCCCGCCGAGGAACTCGTCGAGCGTGAGCAACGACTGCCGGTCGCCCGCGAAGAGCTGCTCGAGCGTCTCCAGAAGGCCGAAATTGTCCTTCATCCACCCGTCCGGCCGAGAAGCCGGCGCGCCAGGACAAGGTGCGGCTTGTCCAGCATCTTGCCGTCGAGCGTCAGCACGCCGGAACCGGGACTGCTCTCAAACGTGTCGACGACACGCTTCGCCCAGTCGACTTCCTCGGCCGTCGGCGTGAAGACCTCATGGATGATCGCGACCTGGTCGGGATGGATGGCGATCTTGCCGCCGTAGCCCATGCGCCGCGCATCGGTCGCCTCGGCGCGCAGGCCGGCCACATTCTTGATGTCTGGATAGACGGTGTCGTAGGCGGTGATGCCCGCCGCCACCGACGCCATCAGGTTGACCGCGCGCGCGAGCCTGAAAGTGTCGTCGTATTCGCCGGGCGAGGGGCCCTTGGCCAGCGCACCGAGGTCGGCCATCAGGTCCTCGCCGCCCCACGAGTGGCCGATCAACCGGGCGTGCCTGGCGGGTGCTGCCGTCAGCGCCAGGACGGCGGCCGCGCTTTCGGTGGCGATTGTCAGGATCTTGGTGGTGCCTGCTTCTATGCCTTCGCGCGCCTCCAAGGCGTCGAGATAGGTGGCCAGCAGATCGACGTTGGCCTGGCCGACGCACTTGGGAAACACGATGCCGTCGGGGCGACCCTGCATGACGACGGCGAGGTCGCCCAAGGTCAGGCCGGTGTCGAGTGCATTGACGCGCACATAGAGCTTGGGCCCGGTGCGACTTGCCGACTTCAGATAGGTCAGCACCATGTCGCGCGCGATCATCTTGCGGTCGGTGGCGACCGAATCTTCCAGGTCGAGGATCAGCCCGTCGGGGCCGGACGAGGGCCCCTTGGCGAGCTTGCGCTCGGAATCGCCGGGAACGAACAGGAACGAACGCATCTGTCTCAGGTGTCCTTTGGCTTCTTGCGCATCAGCGCCTGGCGCGTGCACTCAGCGACGGTCTCGCCGCGCTGGTTGATGGCGACATGGCCGAACTCGACGATGCCGGCATCGGGCCGCGACTTGCTTGCGCGCAAGCTGAGCACGGTGGTCTTCACGTGCAGCGTGTCGCCGTGGAAGACCGGCTTGGGGAAGCGCACGTCGGTCATGCCGAGGTTGGCGACTGTGGTGCCGAGCGTCGTGTCGTTCACCGTGATGCCGATCATCAGGCCCAAGGTGAACAGGCTGTTGACGATGCGCTGGCCGAACTCGGTCTTGGAGGCGAACTCCTCGTCGAGGTGCAGGGGCTGCACGTTCATGGTCAGCGAGCTGTAAAGCACGTTGTCCATTTCAGTGACCGTGCGCGTCCACGCATGGTCGAACACCCGGCCGACCGTGAATTCCTCGAAATAGAGCCCCGCCATCTTCCTCCCCGCGAACAGGCCCTTCTAGCACGGATGGACGCTGCCCGGCCCACCATCGTATCAATGCGGCCACAGGACGAAACATCGAGGACGGAGCGGAACCGATGCGCGCAATGATGAGCGAAACGCCGGGCGGACCGGAGAGCCTGAAGCTCATGGAATTGCCCTCCAAGCCGCTGGGCAAGGGCCAGGTCCGCGTCGCCGTCAAGGCCGCCGGCGTGAATTTCCCCGACACGCTGATCATCGCCGACAAGTACCAGTTCAAGCCGCCGCGTCCGTTCGCGCCAGGCCACGAGATCGCGGGCGACATCACCGAGGTCGGCGAGGGCGTCAGCGGCTACAGCAACGGCGACCGCGTCATCGGCATGATCGGCCATGGCGGCTATGCCAGCGAGGCAGTGGTCGACCAGGGCGCGCTGCTGCCGATGCCGCCGAACATGAGCTACGAGGACGGCTCGGCCTTCACCATGACCTACGGCACGTCCTATTACGCGCTGAAGCAGCGGAGCGACTACAAGCCAGGCGAGACGCTGCTGGTGACCGGCGCCTCGGGCGGCGTCGGCCTGACCGCGGTGGAGCTGGGCGCCCTGATGGGGCTGAAGGTGATCGCCGCCGTCGGCTCGGACGAGAAGATGGAGATCTGCAAGAAGTACGGCGCCACGATGTTCGTGAACTACGCCAAGGAGAGGATGCGCGACAAGGTCAAGGAGCTGACCGCCGGCAACGGCGCGGACATAATCTACGACGCGGTCGGCGGCGACGCCTTCGACGAATCGATCCGCTGCATCGCCTGGTATGGCCGCCTGCTGGTGGTCGGTTTCGCCGCCGGGCGCATCCCCTCGCTGCCGGCCAACCTTGCGCTGCTCAAGAGCTGCGACGTGCGCGGCGTGTTCTACGGCGCCTGGCGCGGGCGTGAACCGAACGAGGCGCGCAAGAACTTCGACGAGCTCCTGACGTGGTACAGCGAGGGCAAGCTCAAGCCGCACATCTCCATGCGCTTCCCGCTGGAGAAGGGCGCCGACGCCATGAACGCGCTGCTCTCGCGCAAGGCGACGGGCAAGGTCGTCCTGACGGTGGCATGAGTCCGGCGATGATCGGCCGGCGCCGCCTCGCGGCATTGCTTGGCACGTCGCTTCTGGCGGTGCCGGCGCGCGCCGACGATTTTCCTACCAAGCCGATCACGCTCGTGGTGCCGTTCACGCCGGGCGGCTCAATAGACATGCTGGCGCGGCTCGTCGCGCAGCAGGCGTCGGCGACGCTCGGTCAGTCGATCGTGATCGACAACCGCAGTGGCGCTGGCGGCCTTATCGCGGCGGCAGCGGTCGCCAAGGCGGAGCCCGACGGCTACACGCTGCTGATGGCGTCGGCGGCGCAGGTGACGATCCCGCCCTGGATCAACCGGTCGCTCTCCTTCGATCCACCGCGCGACCTGGTGCCGGTGGCGCACCTTGCCGACACGCCGATGGTGCTGATCGTCTCGGCGAGCTCCAAGGCCCAGACGGTTGGCGACTTCGTGGCCATGGCGCGCGCCAATCGCGGCGGCCTCAACTACGCCTCTACTGGCGTCGGCACGATTTCCAACCTGGTCATGGAGAGTTTGAAGCTCGCGGCCGACATCGATGTCGTGCATGTGCCCTATCGCGGCGCCGCGCCCGCTCTGGCCGACCTGCATTCGGGGCAGGTGCAGGCGATGTTCACCAGCACGCCCTCGGCCGCGCCCATGGTGGCATCGGGTAGGTTCCGGCCGCTGGCGGTGACGACCAGGGCGCGCTCGCCCTTGATGCCCGACGTGCCGACCATGGCGGAGGCCGGCTGGCCGACCGCCGAGGTCGTGGTCTGGGCGGGCGTGATGGCGCCGGCCGGCACGCCGCGCGTCGTCATCCGCCAGCTCGAGCGCGCTTTTGTGCAGGCTGCCCTGACGCCCGAGACGCGCGAACGCCTGGTGGTCTTCGGCGCCGATCCCGTCGGCGCCGGCACCAAGGCTTTTGCCGAGCTGCTGGAGAAGGACCTGGCGCTGTGGCAACGCGTGGCGCAGGCATCGGGCGTGAAGGTGGAGTGACCGACCACCCCTCATTCCTCCCCCGTCTTACGGGGGAGGGTAGGGAGGGGGAGAGTCACAGAAATGATTTATGAAAGACAATGATCTGAAACTGGCCGGCGAACTCACTGGGGCTTTCCCCCTCCGGCCCTTCGGGCCACCTCCCCCGTAAGACGGGGGAGGTGAAGAAGCGGCAAAGACACCGCGAAGAATCAGGAGACAACCTTGACCAGACTCACCGGAAAGATCGCGATCGTCACCGGAGCCGCCTCAGGCATCGGCGCCGCGTCGGCCAAGCTGTTCGCCGACGAGGGCGCGCAGGTGCTGGCGGTCGACCGGCCGGAATCGGCGATCGAGCAGGCGCATGCCGGCAACAACGCCATCGCCACTCACGGCTGCGACATCACCGGCGACGATGCGCCCAAGAAGATCGTGGCGGCGGCCCTGGCCAAGTTCGGCGCCATCGACATCCTGTTCAACAACGCGGGCGTCAGCGGACGCGCCCTCGTCGAGGAGATGACCGACGCGCAGTGGGACCACGTCAACGGCGTCAACGTGAGGGCCATGTTCCGCCTGTGCCGCGAGGCCATCCCGGCGCTGAAGGCGCGGGCCAAGGAGAAGGGCCGGGCGCGCATCGTCAACACCGCCTCGGTGATGGCTTTCGACACCGACTATGGGCTCGCCGCCTATTGCGCCTCCAAGGCCGGAGTCGGTGGGCTGACGCGCACGCTGGCGCTCGAGCTCGGCAAGTTCAACATCACCGCCAACTATGTCTGTCCCGGCGCCATCTACACCGGCATGACGCGCACCAATTTCGACAATCCCGAGATCCGCGCAGTGTGGGAGAAGAAGGCGGCCTTGCGCCGGCTCGGTCAGCCGATCGACATTGCCCGCGGCGCCCTTCTGCTGGCGTCCGACGAAGCCGACTTCATCACCGGCCACGAGCTTGTGGTCGACGGCGGCCTCACCCTGCGTACCTGAGCATTCTCATGGCCAACGTCCATTCCTTCGCCGCCAGCTACAGCGAGGCGCGTGACAAGTTCCTGGCAGCGGCGCGCGTCGCCGGCGCCGTGACTTATCGCTACGACAATCCGACCAAGGGACCGGAGGGCGAATCGCTCTCGACCGACGTGGCGCGGCTCGGGCCCGACGATGCCTCGCGCGTGGTGGTGACGATCTCCAGCACTCACGGTGTGGAGGGCTATTGCGGCTCGGGCTTCCAGGTCGATTGGCTGGCGAGCGTCGGCGCGGCCGGCCTGCCCAAGGACACGGCGGCGGTGTTCGTGCACGCCATCAACCCCTACGGCTTTGCCTGGACGCGGCGGGTGACGGAGGAGGGCAACGACCTCAACCGCAACTACGTCGACCACAGCAAGCCCTATCCGGTGAACGAGGGCTATCTCGAGATCGCCGACTTCCTGGTCCCAGCCGACCTCGGCCAACCCGCCATCGACGCCGCCGACGCCAAGCTTGCCGCCTATCGCAAGAAGGTGGGCGACGTCGCCTATTTCCGCGCGGTGTCCGGTGGCCAGTACAGTCATCCTGACGGCATGTTCTTCGGCGGCGGCGGGCCCAGCTGGTCGAACCGCACGCTGCATGCCATCACCGACCGCTTCCTGAAAGGCCGCCAGGACGTCGCCGTCATCGATTTCCATACCGGCCTTGGCCCCTATGGCTACGGCGAGCCGATCACCCACTACGACATCAACACGCCGGCGTCGCGCCGGGTGCGCGCCTTCTGGGGAGAGTCGGTGACGGAGTCCAAGCGCGGCCAGACGGCCTCGCAGGCGCGCGATGGGCTCGGGCACTACGGCCTCAACCGCGTGCTGACCGAACCCGAGACCCGGCTCACCATGTGCACCCTGGAATACGGCACGTTCGATCGCGAAAGCGGCCAGAAGGCCTTCCGCGCCGACCACTGGCTGCACAAGTATGGCGACCCGCTGGGCAAGGAAGCGGGTCCTGTGCGGGCGGCGATGCGTCGCCAGTTCTACCCGGAGACCGATGACTGGAAAGAGGCTGTGCTGTTCCGCGGCCATCAGATCGTCCGCCAGGCCATCGCCGGCGTGCAGCGGGGCGCGGTCTGACGGCGCGCTCCGAGAAGAACATTCTGGGGACAAACCGCCTGCGAAAAGCCACACGCCGCGCAGGCGATCCTGCTAAAAGCCTTCCATGCGTGTTCTGGTGGCGCTGATCGCCTTTGTGGCTGTCGCCGCGCTCAATCTTTTATGGTGGTGGTGGCCCAACAGGCCGGTCGAAATCGCCGGCTGGACCAATGCGCCGCTGCAGAGCGTGTCGTTCGCGCCCTACCGGCCGGGCCAGAGCCCGCTCACGCGCACCTTCCCCACACCCGACCAGATCGAGGAGGATCTGCGCCGCCTGCAGGGCAAGGTCCGCGCGGTCCGAACCTACTCGGCGGGCGAAAACCTCGAAACCGTGCCGCAGCGCGCCGGCAAGTACGGGCTGAAAGTCTGGCATGGCGCCTGGCTGAACGACAACGACAAGGAGAACCTCGAGCAGGTCAACCTGCTGATCGACCACGCCAACAAGTACAAGGACACGGTCGAACGGGTGATCGTCGGCAACGAGGTGCTGCTGCGCAAAGAGCTGACGGCCAACCAGCTCCGCCGCTACATCCGCCAGGTCAAGCAGCGCGTCTCCCAGCCCGTGACCTATGCCGACGTCTGGGAATTCTGGATGCGCAACCCGTCGCTGGCCGACGAGGTCGACTTCATCACCATCCACATCCTGCCGTACTGGGAGGACGTGCCGATCGGACTTGATCGCCGCGAGCCTGACGGCAAGCCGACCATCGAGAAGCACATCGTCGACATCTACAAGAAGGTGCAGGACCGCTTTCCGGGCAAGACGATCGTGATCGGCGAGACCGGCTGGCCGAGCGACGGCCGCATGCGCTCCGACGCGCGGCCCGGTCGGGTCGAGCAGGTGCGCTACTTCTCGACCTTCCGCTCGATCGCCGAGCGCGAGAAGTTCGACTACAACATCGTCGAAGCCTTCGACCAGTACTGGAAGGCCCGCCAGGAGGGTACGGTGGGCGCCGCCTAGGGTCTGCTCGACGCCCAGCGGCACGACAAGTTCGAGCTCGGAAAGCCCGTGGTGGCCGAACCGAACTGGCGGATGCTCTTTGCCCTCTCGACGATGGCTTCAGCTCTTCTCCTGCTTGGCTTCGTCAGCCAGCGCCGGCAGGTGCGATGGAAGGGCATCGCGATCTTCGCGTTTTTCGCTCAAGTCGTTGCGACCTGCTATGTGCAGGCGACCTGGATCGACGTTTCGCGCGATTTCTACTTCGAGCGCACGCTGGGTGTGATGTTCTGGGCGCTGCTTCTGGCCGCGTTCAGCTACGCATTGCTGCGCGGCATCGCCGACAGCC
>DATGZZ010000005.1:0-2223 GCA_035296945.1 Reyranella sp. | reverse complement strand
CGGTCCGCACGTGGTGTTGAGCTTCGGCACCGGCATGATCGTGGCCAACGCCAATGCCGGCGCGGTGGGCATGTATCCCAAGCTCGCCGGCACGGCCTCGTCGTTGGCCGGACTGGCACAGATGGGCATGGGCGCCTTGGGGACTGTGACGGTGGCAATCCTGACCGTGGTCGGCAGCCGCTATGTCGCCATGCCGCTGGTGATCGGGCTGATGCCGTTCGCCGTGCTGACGGTCCTGAGCGCGCGGCTGTTGCGCAGCCGGCCGCGGCCCCCGAAACTGAGTTCATAAAGAGGAGAGAGGGAACAGAAGATGCCCAACATGCTGAAGGACAAGGTCGTGCTGGTCACCGGCGCGGGCGGCGGCATCGGTCGCGAGATGGCCCTGCTGGCCGCCAAGGAAGGCGCCAGCGTCGTGGTCAACGACCTGGGCGGCGCGGTCGACGGCGAGGGCGGCGGCAGCACGTCGCCGGCGCAGAAGGTCTGCGACGAGATCAAGGCGGCCGGCGGCAAGGCTGTGCCCAACGGCGACAGCGTCGCCGATCCGGCGGGCGCCGAACGCATGATCAAGACCGCGGTCGAGACCTTCGGCAAGATCGACGGCGTCATCAACAATGCCGGCATCCTGCGCGACCGGATTTTCCATCGCATGAGCCATGTCGACTGGAAGATGGTGATCGACGTGCACCTCAACGGCGCCTTCAACGTCAGCCGCGCCGCCGCCAACCACTTCAAGGAGCAGAAGTCGGGCGCCTTCGTGCACTTCACCTCGACCTCGGGCCTGGTCGGCAACTTCGGGCAAGCCAACTACTCGGCGGCCAAGATGGGCATCATCGGCCTGTCGCGCTCGATCGCGCTCGACATGGCGGCGTTCAACGTGCGCTCCAACTGCATCTCGCCCTTCGCCTGGACGCGCATGATCGGCACCATCCCGGCCGACACCGACGCGCAGAAGGCGCGCCTCGAGCGCTCCAAGAAGATGACGCCGGCCAAGATCGCACCGATGGCGGTGTTCCTTCTGAGCGACGCGGCCGACGGCGTCACCTCGCAGATCTTCGGCGTGCGCATGAACGAGATCATGCTGTTCAACGCCAACCGTCCGGTGCGCTCGGTTCACAACTCCGAGGGCTGGACCCTGGAAGCGATCGCCGAGCACGCGGTCCCGTCGATGAAGCCCTACTTCACCGACATGAAGCGCTCGCCCGAGTACTTCACCTGGGATCCGGTCTAGCGCTCCCTCCCCCGTAATCGGGGGAGGGCCGGGGAGGGGGAAGGCGTCAGTCGTGCTGTTGGCCATTTCAGATCATGACTTTCGCCTTTCCTACATTTCCTTTGTGGCTTTCCCCCTCCCGGCCCGCGCGTTTGGCCCTTTCAGGGCCAAACGCTTGCCCGTATGACGGGGGAGGTGGAAGAGCGTAGGAGTCGAACCGTGAAGAACGAGCCGAAGATCGATGCCGACGAGGTTCTCGCCGGCATCGTCGAATGGGTGTCGATCGAGAGCCCAAGCCACGACGCCAAGTCGGTCAACAAGGTCGTCGACCATGTCGAGGGGCAGTTCCGCGACCTCGGGCTGAAGCTCGAGCGCATTCCCGGCCGTGATGGCTTCGGCGACATCCTGGAGTGCAAGACGCCGCCGGAGATGAGCCAAGGCGACGGCAAGGGCATCCTGGTGCTGGCCCATCTCGATACCGTGCATCCCATCGGCATGATCGAGAAGGACCTCAGGATCCGGCGTGAAGGCGACAGCATCTTCGGACCCGGCATCTACGACATGAAGGCCGGCGGCTACATCGCCTACTACGCGCTGCGCCATCTGGTGCGCCAGGGCAAGAAGACCCGGCTGCCGGTCACCTTCCTGTTCATCCCCGAGGAGGAGGTCGGCAGCCCGACCTCGCGGGCACGCATCGAAGAGGCGGCGCGCGGCCACAAATATGCACTGGTGATGGAGCCCGGCCGCGATGGCGATCGCGTGGTCACGTCGCGCAAGGGCGTGGGCCGTTTCAGCCTCACGGTGAAGGGCACGGCGAGCCATGCTGGCGTGCGCCACCAGGACGGCCGCAGCGCCATCCACGAGATGGCCAAGCAGATCATGCGCATCGAAGCGAAGACCGACTACGACCGCGGCATCACCTGCAATGTCGGCCTGATCCAGGGCGGCACCGGCGTCAACGTCGTGCCGTCCGAGTGCCAGGTCGAGGTCGATCTGCGCGTGCCGAGCCAGCAGCT
>DATGZZ010000004.1:0-9380 GCA_035296945.1 Reyranella sp. | reverse complement strand
CGAATTCGTCGCGCTGCGCCCGCCGGCCGGTCGCGACCATGGTGCGCAGGCCGCTGACCTGCGCACCGTCGGGGCCGCCCGAGCTCGGCGCGAAGTTGACGGCCAGCATGGTGTCGGCCCGGACCGGATCGTAGCGCGTGTCGACGGTAGCCTGTTGGGCGACCGGGTCCTGCGCGCAGGCTCCCAAGCCGACCGCAGCAAGAAGCACGACGACGGATCGCATGGCAGCTCCTACTCCAGTTTGAAGCCGGCGGTGGGACCGACCGCCGTGGTTTCGCGCCCGACCGCGACACGGCGCGGCGGCGTCGGATGGTTGTAGCGCTGCATCACCAGCCGATCGACGTCGGTCGGCGGCACGCGGCCGGTCATCGGCGTCTGCAGCTTGTTGCTGGTCGGCTCGACGAAGTACGGCGTGATGATGATCACGAGCTCGGTCTCTTCGCGACGGTAGGCATCGGACTTGAAGAGCGTGCCCAGCACCGGGACGTCGCCCAGCCAGGGGAACTTGTTGATGTCCTGAGCCGAGTTCGACTGCAGCAGGCCAGCGATGGCGAAGCTCTGTCCGCTGCCGAGCTCGATGGTGGTCGAGGCCCTGCGGGTGCGGATGCCGGGGATGCTGACAGTCCCGGTACCGAGCGGCACGCTGATCGAACCGACGGCGGAGATCTCGCTGACCTCGGGCGCCACCTTGAGATTGATGCGCTCGCCGATGATGGTCGGCGTGAAGCCGAGGCTGACGCCGACCGACTTGTACTGGATGGTGACGGTGCCGGCGTTGGCGCCGGTCTGCGGGATGAGCAAGGGTATCTCGCCGCCGGCCAGGAAGCTTGCCGTCTCGCCGGACATGGCGATCAGGTTGGGCTCGGCCAGGATGGTGGCCTGGTTCTGCGTCGCCAGGAAATCGACCATCGTGTTCAGGCTGCCGTCGCGGGTCGCGAACTGCAGCGCGCCGGTCGCCGGCGTTATGGCGGCGGCGGTGGTACGGACGGCGAAGCCCGCGAGGAAGTTGCCGGTGCCGAACAGCGCGATTTGGTTGATGTTCTGCCAGTTGATGCCGACGCGCTTCAGCGCATCGCGCTTGACCTCGGCGACCTTGACGCGGATCTGCACCTGGGTCGGCCCATCGACACGGATGTTGCTGATCACCTTGGCGGGGTTGCCGTTGACCTGCTGCACCGCGAGCCGGCGCGCGTCTTCGGCGACGACCGCCGAGCGCACCGTGCCGGTCAGCACGATCGTCTCGCCCTGGTTATCGAAGTTGACACCATTGTTGGGATGGATCTGGTCGAGCGCTCCCTTGACGCGGCTGAGCGGCGAGGTGACCCGCACGATGGTGTTGAGCAGCACGCGGTCCTGCGCATCGACGGCGTAGAGCACGGTGTCGCCGGGCTTCTTGGCGAAGACATAGACCATGTTGGGCGAGCGCACCTGGACGTCGGCGATGTCGGGGGCGGCCACGAAGACCGTGGAGGCCGGGCCCGGCAGCTTGAGCGCCGTGCCCTTGTTGACCTCGAGCGTCAGCGTCGGCGGCTCGGTCGGCACGATCTGGCTCTGGGCGAACGGCCGGCCCTGCGCACCGCCGGTGACGGCCGGCTGGCTCGGCGTTCCGGCGGCCGGCGGCTGGATCGGCACCGGTGCAGGCGTGGGCGCAGGCGTCGGCGCCTGGGCGAACTTCGGCATGGGCGCCACCGGCTGCGGCTGTTCAACGATCGTCGGCGGCGCCGCAGCCGGTGGCGGCGAGACGAGATCGGGCTGGCCGAGATCGACGCCGGGCGTCAGCGCGGCCTTGGCGATCGGCGCGCTCGGCGGAATGGCGGCGACGGTCGGCGGCAGGGAATCGACGGGGGTGACAGCCGCTTCCTTCACCGCCGGGGCGATGGCGGCAGGCGCGCTCATCGAGCGGACGACCGAGGCGGCGCGCTCGGCCTCGCGGCGATTGAGGTCATCCGAGACATTGTCGGTAGCAGTCGTGCGCGACGGCTTCTTGGCCGGCGGCGGCGGCGCCTTGGGCTTGGTCTGGACCCGGTCGGGGTCGCTCATCTGGACCTGCGCCAGCAGCAGCGAAGGCTGGAATGTGAAGGCCAGCGACGCCACCAGCGCCACCGATGAACCGGCGCGGCGCCATGCTGACGGCAGGGTCTGTGCGAATGAGGGGGTCATTGCGGCACGCTCGGGTAAGTGCGGGTGAAGGTGGTGCCCTTGTTGGCGTTGGGCTTCTCGGACTCTCCCTGCAGCGGCTGCCCGTCGGGTGACGTGCTGCCGTCCAGTTCGAGCTTGGTGCGGCCGGCGCCGCGCAGGACGAAGATCGCGGGCTTGACGGCTTCCGGCGGCTTGGGCGGTGCCGGTTCCTTGATCAGCCGGCTGACCTGGGTGTCGTGGGTGTAGCTCTGGCCGAGCTCGGCGGTAGCATCTTCGCTGTTGCCCTCGCCGTCGCGTTCCTCCTCGTCCTGGAGGCTGCGCAGGACGAGCGACAGCTCGCCCATCTTCACCCCCAGGGTGACGATCTCGGTCTGCTTGGCGGTGAGCTCGAGCGTGGCGGTCTTGCCGACCTCGGGCTTGTCGCCCGGCGCGAAATCGAGCCTTTGGTCCATGGCGATGACGCGGGCGTTGCGCAGGATCGTCTCGGTGGCCGAATGCTGGCCGCTCGGGCCGTTCAGCGTATGGGTCAGCAGCACGTCGACGCGATCGCCGGCATAGATGAAGCCCGACACCGCGCTGGTCGCGGTCGCCGGCACGCTGACGGCGCGCAGGCCGGGCCGCAGCACGGCGGCCAGGAAGCCGCGCGAGCCCGGCATCACGATGTCGGTGTCGACCAGCGGCTGGCCGATGCGGAACGAGGTGCGGGCGACGGCGCCGACGAAGTCGGTGAGCGGCCGCTTGCCTTCGATGATGTAGGTCTGCGGCAGCGCGCCCTGCGGCCATGCCTGCCAGCGCAGATCCTCGGGCTTGATGAGCTGGCCCGTGCGCAATGCATTTTTCGCCACCAGCACCTGCACCGAAGGAGCGGCCACCGGCTTGGGAGCGGCGATCTGCGCGGCAATCGCCGCGCGCTCGGCCTGCAGCCAGGCGCGCGCGAGGAAGGCCGTGGTGCCCGCGACGATCACGGCGAGCAGCAGGAAAACGATGCGTTTGCTGTTCATGGCGCTCCCCCTGGTTGCGTCACGTCAAGGCGAGTGCCAGGGCGACCCACAGGCCGCCCGCCGCGATCGCCGGGCCGTATGGAAGGTTGCCGCGCAGGCGCGCCCGCACCGTGCCGTCGCCGGTCGACGCGAGCGGCCCGATCGGTGCGCCGGCCAGGATCGCCACGCCGAGAAGCCCGCCGACCAAAGCGGTCACAGTGACGAAGTCGAGCATCAGGCCCGGCCCGGCAAACAGGCTGGCGGCCGCCGCGAGCTTGACGTCGCCGCCACCCATGGCGCCCGCCGCGAAGGCAAGCGCGGCCAGGCCGAACATGCCGGCCGCGCACGCCAATGCCAGCGCCAGGTCGAGCAGGGAGAAGGTGCCGGCCGCGACGCCAGTCAGAGCCCACGGAATGAAGAGCGCGGCGATGCCGAGCGAAATGCCGTCGGCGATCTGCATCGTGCGCCAGTCCTGCCAGGCCGCGAGCAGCAACAGCGCCGCGAAGGCGATCAGGCAGCCGGTCTGGACAGTGGCAAACAGCGACATCCGATACCCATCGTGTCACTGCCCTAAGATTCGTTTGGAAATGGCCGGATAAACCGCCCGGAAATTACCTTGAACGACTAAGTTCCAAACGAATGAACAAACAAAGGACAGCAGATAAAAACGTTACGAAGGATATTTTCAGTGTTACCTCAAGTCAAGGCTGTAATGCGTTATTTCTAAAGGGAAAAATCCAAAACGGATACTTCTAATAGGGGCTCAAAACAAAAGGCGGCCCATTTGCTGGGCCGCCCGGCAGTTTGTCGCCCTGGCAATCGTCTAGTTGATTGCCGGTCCGACAGTTCCCAATACGCTCGAAACCTTCGTACCGACCGAACGCATTGATGCAATGGCGGCAACGGCGATCAACGAAGCGATAAGCGTGTACTCGATCACCGTGGCGCCTTGGGTGTTCTTCATGAGACGTCGAAAGAAGGACAGCATGATCTCTCTGGCCGATTCAAAGGGGGACCCGGCCCTCTGATGGAGCCGTTACGGGAAGAAACGTACCCAACACTGAATCTAACGTCAATGAAAACGTTAAGGACGACTTATAAGGTATTGAGAAAATTACCTTTTGACTTCGAGGACCCGAGCGATCGCCGTCCAGAGGCAAAGGCTGGCGAAGACGCCGGCCAGCCAAGGAAACCCCGCCGGGAAGAGGCAGAACAGGACAAAGGCGATGATGGTCTCCGTGCCCTCGACGATGCCAGCGGCATGGAAGAAGGATTTCAGCCCGCGCCCGCCGTCATCGGGCTCGCCGCGCTGGGCGGCAAGGACGGCCCGGCCCAGGAACGATGACGCCGTGCACACGAAGGACGCCAGCAGCAGCGCCGCCCACAGCGCATTGCCAGGCTGCGCCAAGGCAAAGCCGATCGGCACAGCCGCGTAGAAGCCCATGTCGCACATGATGTCGAGGTAACCGCCGAAGGGCGTGGCTCCCTTGTGACGGGCGATCGCGCCGTCCAGGCCATCGATCAGCCGGTTCAGCAGGATGACCAGGAGCGCCATGTCGTAGCGCCCCCAGGCCAGCAGCGGAATGACGGTAAGGCCGACGGCGAGGCCGGCGAGGCTGACGGCATTGGCCGACATGTCGCGCCGGGCGAGCCACGCGCCTGCGCGGGTGAGCGATGGATCGATCCATCGCCGCAAGAGCGGATCGAGCATCGGCGCCTAGCGTCACTCGCGCGGCGGCGAACCGGAATCGACGGCGCGCAGGTTCACGACCTCCGCCCCTGCGCCCTCGCTGCCCTGCCGCGCCTGCCGCGCCTGCCGGCGGTAGCTGATCCAGCTGAAGGGAATGAGCGAGACGTAGACCAGGCCGAACAGCGACAGCCCGATCCACGGCGAGCTTGCGATCACGCCCATGACCAGCGCCGCGCCCAGCAGAGCGGGCAGCACGAGGTGGCGCGGCACCCTGCCCTTCTTGAACGAGAAGGTCGGCAGGCGGCTCACCATCAGGCCACCGACGGCCACGAGGACCACGCCGACGATGATCGGATGGCGCGGCCATGCTTCGTTGAGCGCGAAACTCACCATCAGCGGAATCAGCGCCAGCAGCGCTCCGGCCGGCGCCGGCACGCCGGTGAAATAGGAGCCGGTCCAGGCGGGCGGCGGCGTGTCGGAAACAAGGGCGGTGTTGAACCGTGCGAGACGCAGCGCCGAGCACATCGGGAACATGAGAGTGACGATCCAGCCCAGCGCCCCGCTATCCGTAAGCGACGACATGTAGAGGATCAGTGCCGGCGTCACACCGAAGCAAAGGAAATCGGAGAGCGAATCGAGCTCTGCGCCGAACCGGCTGGTGACGCCGAGCCGCCGCGCCACCCGGCCATCCAGCGCATCGAGCACCGCCGCCACCATGATGGCGATGACGGCGCGCTCCATTTGCCCTTGCAGGCCGTAGCGGATCGCCGTCAGGCCCGCGCACAGCGCCGCCAGCGTCAGCACGTTGGGGATCAGCCGGTTGATCGAGAAGCCGCGCAACCGGCTGCGGCGGGTGCGAAAGTCGCTGTCCATCATTGCCCTCCTTCCTCCCCAGCGCCTCTCATACTCCTCTCCCCCGCTAGGGGAGAGGCTGGGAGAGGGGGTTACAGATAACCTTCGAAGCCCCCTCTCCTAACCTCTCCCCCTAGCGGGGGAGAGGAATAAGAGGAGCGGCGTAGGCTAAAGCAGCCCCATCATACTAAAACTCGACCACCCGCCGAGGTTCCGTCTTCACCGGGTCGAGTTCCGCCATCACGGTCTCGCCGCCGATCATGCGCTGGCCGGCCGCCACCAGCAATCGCGCGCCGGGCGGCAGGTAGAGATCGGTGCGGCTGCCGAAGCGGATATGGCCGAAGCGCTCGCCAGCCTGCACGGCCTGGCCGGGCTTGATGTAGCAGACGATGCGCCGCGCCACCCAACCGGCGATCTGCACGCAGCCGATGGTGCGGCCGTCGGCGCGCCGCAGCGCGATCGCCATGCGCTCGTTGTCCTCGCTCGCCTTGTCGGCCGCGGCATTGAGATACTTGCCCGGCCGGTAGGCGACGACGTCGACGGTTCCCGCGCACGGCGTGCGGTTGATGTGGACGTCGAACACGCTGAGGAAAATCGAGACGCGCTTGAGCGGCTGGTCGCCGAGACCGAGCTCGGCCGGCGGCACGGCGTCGACCACCATCTGCACCAGCCCGTCGGCCGGGGCCACCAGCACGTCGTCGTCCTGCGGCACGCCGCGCGAGGGGTCGCGGAAGAAGTAGATCGACCACAGCGTCAACGCGAACAATGGCCAGAACAGCCAGGCCGCACCGGTCAACGCCGCTAGAAAGGTGATCGCGGCAAAGATCGCGATGAAGCGCCAGCCGTCGTCGAGGATCGGCACGAAGAAATTCGCCAGCATGAAGGTTCTCTGTTGCCGCGGTCTCAGTTGACCTTGGGCAGGCTGAAGACTTGGCCAGGATAGATCAGATCGGGATTGCGGATCTGTTCCTTGTTGGCCCCGTAGATCACCGTGTGGTGGAAGCCCACGCCATAGTGGGCGCGTGCGATGTTCCACAGATTGTCGCCGCGCACCACGATCAGGCGCCGGCTGTCCTTGGCACCGGGCGCCACGACGACGCGATCGAACGGCAGCTCGAGCCGCGCCACCGGCTTGCCGTCGCTCGCCAGCCGGTCGAGGCGCAGCGTGTGCTTGCCGGGGCCGATCGGATCGGGCGGCGTGAGCTTCCAGCGGCCGTCGGCGCCCGCCGCGCCCTCGGCCACGAGATTGTCGTTGATGTAGACGCGCACCACGACGCCCGGCGTTGCCAGGCCGGTGACCGTCACGTGGCCGGCTTCGTCATAGTCGAGCGTCGCCACCGCCAGATCGCCCGATCGCGGCACGCCCGCGGCAGACGGCGCCTGGACCAGCTTGGCCGGTCCTCCGCCGGGCGGCGCGATCATCACCAGCGTCTCTTCGCGCGGCGGCTGTCCCCCCGGACGCGACGGCTGGGCGGCAGCGGCGGCCGGCGGCTCGGGCACGATGGCCACGACCACTTGCTCCGATGTCACCGGTGCACGTCCTTCGATGTGCTGCACCACGCGCAGCTCGTGTTGGCCGGACGTGAGCGGCGGATCCTGGACGATGACGACCCATTCGCCGCGTGCGTCGGCTTCGCCGTGTGCGATCTCCTTGCCGCCGTCGAGCAGAACGATCTTGGCGCCGGGGTTGGCACGTCCGGCGATGACGGCGCGGCCGTCCGGCCCGATGCGGGCGATGTCGAAGGTAGGCACGGCCACGGTGGGCGGCGCGGGCGACGGCGGCGGCGCCGCGGCAGCGGGCGGCTGCGCAGCCGGTGCTGGCGCGCTAGACGCCGTGGAAGGAGCGGGCTGCGGCACGGCGGCGCTGGGCTTGGTCACCCTGTCGAGCACAGCCTGCTCGTTCATCCGCACCTGCCACGCGACGCCCAGGCCCGCGGCGATCACGATCGCGCCCCCAACGACGAGCCAGATAACCGTGCGTGACATCACCCTCCCGACGGTGCGACTACCCGCCCCCATTGGCGTCGCGACCTTCTTCTGGGAAATGATACCATGTTGCCCCGGTCCGGAAAGACGTCGGATCGCCTGTAAATAGAGTCCCCGTTCCCGGTCCGTGTAGAAAAGTGAAACCCGCCCCCTCCTCCATCTGCGTCTTTTGTGGCTCTCGCTTCGGTACCGATCCCGCCGGCCGGGAGGTCGCCGCGCGGCTGGGCGAGCTTTTGGCCGGCGAAGGCATAGCCCTGGTTTATGGCGGCGGTGGGGTCGGCCTGATGGGGCTGGTGGCCAATGCCGCCCTCAAGGCCGGCGGGAATGTGGTGGGCGTCATCCCGCGCTTCCTGCTGCAGCGCGAGGCGGGCCACCCGGCGCTCTCCGAGACCGTAGTCGTCGAGACCATGCACGAGCGAAAGCTCACGATGTTCGAGCGTTCGGACGCCTTTGTCGTCCTGCCGGGCGGAATCGGCACCCTGGAGGAGCTGTTCGAGGTGCTGTCCTGGCGGACGCTGGGACTGCACACCAAGCCGATCATCATCGTCGACCAGGGCGGCTACTGGAGTTCGCTCGCAACTCTGCTGCGCGCGGTCGTAGAAGGCGGTTTCGCCGAACGGCGCCACCTCGACCATGTCGCCTTCGTGAGCGACCTCCAGGAGATCCTGCCGGCGATCGCCGCCATGCCGCGCGAAACCGGCCCGGAACCGAGGCTCGACCGCGTCTGACGCGGTCGCCGTGCCGGAGATTGCCTTCGCGTCGCGGCGATGCAACAAGACTGGCCATAATCAGCATCAGATCAACTCAGCCGAACGAAAGCGGCGCACGGAGGTGCAAGTATGTCAGATCTCGAAATCGTTTGGACAAAGGTTGATGAAGCACCCGGGCTTGCAACATTTTCCCTGTTGCCGATCGTCGAGGCCTTCGTCGCGACGGCCGGCGTGAAGATGAAGCTGAAGGACATTTCGCTGACCGGCCGCATCATCGCCAACTTCCCCGACAAGCTGAAGCCCGAGCAGAAGATCAACGACGAGCTCGCCGAGCTCGGGAAGCTTGCGATGCGCCCCGAGGCCAACATCATCAAGCTGCCCAACATCTCCGCGTCGATCCCGCAGCTGAAGGCCGCGATCAAGGAACTGCAGGGCAAGGGTTACGATATCCCGAGCTATCCGGACAGCGACGCGACGCCCGCGGACAAGGAAATCCGCGCCCGCTACGCCAAGGTGCTCGGCAGCGCCGTCAATCCGGTGCTGCGCGAGGGCAATTCCGACCGCCGCGCCGCCGGCGCCGTGAAGCAGTACGCGCGCAAGCATCCGCACAAGATGGGCCCCTGGAGCAAGGACTCGAAAACGCGCGTGGCGCACATGTCGGGCAACGACTTCTACGGTTCGGAGGTCGCGACGACCATTGCGGCACCGACCAATGCCCGCATCGAGCTGGTCGGCAGCGACGGTGCGGCGACGGTGCTGAAGGCGAAGGTGCCGCTCAAGGCCGGCGAGATCATCGATGCGTCGGTCATGAACCGCAAGGCGTTGCGCGCCTTCTTCGCCGCCCAGATCGACGCCGCGAAGAAGGACGGCATCCTGTTCTCGCTGCACGTCAAGACGACCATGATGAAGATCTCCGATCCCATCCTGTTCGGTCATTGCGTTTCCGTGTTCTTCGCCGACGTGTTCGAGAAGCATGGCGCCACGTTGACGCGCCTCGGCGTCGATCCCGACAACGGCGTGGCC
>DATGZZ010000003.1:0-2351 GCA_035296945.1 Reyranella sp. | reverse complement strand
CGCCCATCTCGAGATCGCCGACCGCGTCGTCGCCGCCCACGCTGCGGGCCTGAGCTCGCTGGTGTCCGACGAGCGCGACCTCGGCGTCACCTTGATCGACATGGGTGGCGGCACGACCTCGATCGCCGTCTTCTACGAGGGCCATCTCGTGCACGTCGACAGCATCCCGGTCGGTGGTGAGCACGTCACCCGCGACATCGCCCGCGGGCTCTCCACGCCGCTTGCCCATGCCGAGCGCATGAAGACCCAGATCGGCCGCGCCGTCGCCAAGCCCAACGATGAGTACGACATCATCGACGTGCCCTTGATCGGCGAGGAGGATCGTACCCGTCCCAACCACATCCCGCGCTCGATCCTGGTCGGCATCATCCGGCCGCGAATCGAGGAGACCTTCGAGCTGGTGCGCAGCCGACTCGAGGCCAGCGGTGTGGATAAGTTGGCCGGTGGACGCGCCGTAATCGTCGGCGGCGCCTGCCAGCTCGACGGCGTTCCCGAAGTCGCGTCGGCGATCCTCAACAAGAAAGTGCGCACCGGCGGCCCGTTGCGGCTCGCCGGCCTTGCGGATTCGACGGGCGGCCCGGCGTTTTCAGCCGCCGCCGGCCTGCTCGCCTTCGCTCTCAACAACCACGCCGCCGGTCAGGCTCAACAGCAGCCGATGGAAACGCCGTCGAGTCGAATTGGGCGGATTGGTAGTTGGATTAGGGAGAACTTTTAGGCAATATGTTGTGCGGGGAAAGGCAATCCCCACAGGCTATTGATAAAAAGCAAGAAAAGCCGGTGGCGGTGCAAGGGTCCGACCAAGAATGGGTCCACGCCGCTGCTCCGAGCAGATTACCCCCTCGTTTGCGTGGAGAAGCCGTATGACAATCAACCTCAGCCTCCCCCAAAAGGAGTCCGAGATTAAGCCGCGTATCACCGTCATCGGCGTCGGTGGCGCGGGTGGAAACGCCGTCAACAACATGATCAGCGCCGCGCTGGAAGGCGTGGAGTTCATCGTCGCCAACACAGACGCGCAGGCGCTCGGCCAGTCGCTCGCCGACCGCCGCGTCCAGCTCGGCATCACCATCACCCAGGGCCTGGGCGCGGGTGCGCGTCCCGAGGTCGGCCGCCAGGCCGCCGAAGAGGCGCTGCCCGAGATCCTGCAGCTGCTCGACGGCGCCAACATGGTGTTCGTGACGGCCGGCATGGGCGGCGGCACCGGCACCGGAGCGGCGCCGGTCATTGCCGCCGCGGCGCGTGAGCAGGGCATACTGACCATCGGCGTCGTCACGAAACCCTTCCACTTCGAGGGCCGCCGGCGCATGCAGTCGGCCGAGCAGGGCATCACCGAGCTGGAGAAGGTGGTCGACACGCTGATCGTCATCCCCAACCAGAACCTGTTCAAGATCGCCAACGAGAAGACGACCTTCGCCGACGCCTTCAAGATGGCCGACGACGTGCTGCACATGGGCGTGCGCGGCGTCACCGACCTCATGGTCATGCCCGGCCTGATCAACCTCGACTTCGCCGACATCCGCACGGTGATGGGCGAGATGGGCAAGGCGATGATGGGCACCGGCGAGGCCGAGGGCCAGGATCGCAGCCGCGTCGCGGCCGAGAGCGCGATCTCCAACCCGCTGCTGGAAGATCACTCGATGAAGGGCGCCAAGGGCGTGCTCATCAACATCACCGGCGGCCTCGACATGACCCTGCACGAGGTCGACGAGGCGGCCAACCGCATCCGCGAGGAAGTCGACGCCGACGCCAACATCATCTTCGGCTCGACCTTCGACGCCACGATGCAGGGCCGCATGCGCGTGTCGGTGGTCTCCACCGGCATCTCCGCCATGGCCGCCCAGCAGCCTCAGCCGAACTACGTGACGCTCGACATGAACCGGCCGATGCAGACCGGCCAGCCGGCGCTCAGCCGTTCGGCCGCGCCGCCGATCGGCCGCGTCGCCATGCCGGCCGCGGCGGCTGCCGCTCCCGCACCGGCGGCACCGCCGGTCGCGCCCATGGTGGCCGCTGCTCCGCAGGTGACGGCGCCCGTCGCTCCCCCCGCACCGGTTGCTGCCGCGCCCGTCGCGCCGGCACCGGTGGCACAGCCGATGCCGGCGATGGCCGAGATGCCGATCCCCGCCCAGATCGTCGCAGCGCCGGTCGAGCTGGCGCCCGCACCGGCCCCGGTTGCCGCTCCGGCGCCGGTCGCACCGGCGATGCCTGCCGCTCCGCCGATCGCGGCAACGGCAGCGCCCGCTCCGGTCGCGCCGGCTGCGGCCCCAGCGCGCCCGTTGGTCGACGAGAACGACTGGCGCGTCAGCCGCCCGGCGGCCAAGCCGGCGGTGCGGGCCAGCGAGCCGATCGCGCGACCG
>DATGZZ010000002.1:0-2861 GCA_035296945.1 Reyranella sp. | reverse complement strand
CAGGACGCGAAACGATTGCTCCCATGACGGCGCTGGTCCGCGCCGCAAAAGACCGGCGCGCGCCCGCAAGAAGAAGGGGCGCAGGAAATCCTTGAGGCGCGCAAAGACGCCGCTTTTCTCAAGCGGCTGCTCGGAGCCATCGTTCGCCGCATTGAGAGTCGTCACTGGCTCTCTCCACTTTGGTGGCGTCGATGAATGGATGCCGCCGATGCTAGCGAACGCGTACCACTTGTTGTGTGACCATGCCCCGCGAAGCTGTGACCAAAGGGTGACTCGGATCTGATTTCGAATCCGCTCAGCCAGACTGAAAAAGTATGCCAGGAGCACCAGCCACAATGCGTGCATTGTGACCAAAACGCAGAGCGCGTTTCAGTCGAGCTTGAGCCCGATCTGTCGGATGAGCGCGCCCCACTGGCGTGCCTCCGCGCGATAGACGTCGCGGAATGCCTGCGGCGTCAGTGGCTCTGCAGCGACGGCGCCCACATCGGCGACACGCGCGCGATAGGCCGGGCTCGTAACGACCGCCAAAAGTTCGCGGTTGAGCTTGTCGATAATCGACCGCGGCGTGCCCTTGGGCGCCAGCACGCCATACCAGCCCGCCACGTCGAAGCCGGCAAAGCCCTGCTCCTCCAAGGTCGGCACCTCGGGCAAGCTCGCGAGGCGAGCGGCTGTCGTCACGCCGAGCCCACGGATCTTGCCGCCGGCGATGCCCGCCCTTGCCTCGCCGATCGGTGAGACAAACACGTCCATCTCGCCCGCTGCCAGGGCCAGGATGGTTTGCGGGACGCTGCGATAGGGGATCATCTCGGCCTTGCCGCTGACCTTCTGCAGGTAGAGTTCGCCCACGAGGTGCGCCAGGCTGCCGGGTGCCACGTTGGCGAAAGTCACCTTGCCGGGATGCGCCTTGATGTAGTGGGCGAGCTCCGTCATCGACCGCACCGGCAGGCTTTCACGCACCAGGATGGCGAAGGGCGCTTTGGCCAGCATGGCCACCGGATCGAAGTCGCGGTCGGTGTCGTACAGCAGGTTCTCGTAGACGAATGGGTTGGTGACGACGAGGCTCGCGATACAGAACAGGATCGTGTAGCCGTCGGCCGGCGAGCGTGCAGCGATCTGCGCCGAGATGCCGCCGCCTGCACCCGGCTTGCCGTCGACATAGAAACGTTGGCCGAGACGGTCCGACAGCGCCTCAAAGACGATGCGCGCATGAGTGTCGGTGATGCCGCCGGCCGACGGCGAGACGACGCGCACCGGCTTGTTCGGCCAGTCGATCGCCTCGGCCGGCTCCGACGAGAAACCCAGCAGGCCAGTCGATCCCAGCAGGCCCAAGGCGCGGCGGCGACGCACGGCGCTAGCGGGACGGTACGGCATGGTCGGCGCTCCCGGCGAGGGTCAGAGGCTTGCCGTGGGTCTCGACGCCGAGCAGCGTGAAGGCGAGCCCGATCGCCAGGCCACAGCCGGCCAGAAACAGGAAGGCGGGCGTCACAGCGTCCATGGTCGCCTTGGGCGAGATCAGGTTGGAGGCGCCGGCGATCAACGCAAGGCAGAGCGGACCGGCGATCTTGCCAATACCGTTGGCTGCCTGCGCCAGGCCAACGCCGCGCGCGCTCAGCCGCACCGGGAAGATCTCGGCCGAGTAAGGCGCAATGTTGGAAAAGCCGCCATCGAAGAACAGCGCGGCCGGAATCAGCAGCACAACGAAGGCCGGGTAGCCCAGGATCGTACGATCGAAGAAGAGACCTGCGGCGCCCAGGCTGACGGCGATGCCGTAGCCCATGATCTCGCCGCAGCGGCGGCGTCCCAGCCACTGCGGCAGTAGCGAGAAGATGGCGCGGCCCAGCAAGCCGGTCAGACTGACGACGACGAAGAGCTGGGCCGCCTCCCTCAACGGTACGCCGTAGAGCAGCGCCACGATGGTCGGGCCCCACAGGAAGACGCCGTAGTTGGCCGTGCTGGCGCCGAACCAGACCACGATCGTGAGCCAGAACAGGCGCGGCTGAGCCAGCAGATCGGCGAAACCGGTGGCTGGCGCCGATGCGGCCGAGGCAATCGCAGCCGTGCGGGGCAACGAGTCGGGGCGCACATCGAGCGTCCGCGCGACGATGGCGCGGGCCTCGGCGTCGCGGCCGCGCATCACCAGCCAGCGTACCGACTCCGGCACGATCAGCGCGATCAGCAGTGCCGGCACCAGCGGCAGGAAGCCCAGCATGGCGAGCCCGCGCCAGCCGATCTCATTGACGAGCGTGGCGGCGGTCAGCGATGCGGCAAGGACGCCGAGCGACACCGGGATGACCGCGGCGCTGGCGATGATGGTGCGATGGCGGGTCGGCGTGTACTCGACGATCAGCGGCACGCCGATCGATGCCGCAGCACCGACGCCGAAGCCGACCAAGAAACGCAGCGCGGCGAAGACTTCCCACGCGCCGTCAGGGATCAGCGACACCGAGCCCGCGCTCACGGCGCAGAGCGTGACGCCGACCACCAGCAGCGTCTTGCGGCCCCAGCGATCGGACAAGGCTCCCCACGCCAGCGAGCCCACGATGGCGCCGACGCCGGCGCTCAGCAGGATGACCGAAGACTGGCCGAAGGTCAGGTTCCATTGCGGCCCCAGCACCGCCACCAGGAAGCCGACGATGTAGAAGTCGAAGAAGTCGAAGACGCCGGTCAGCACGACCAGCGTCATGCTGGCCCAGTAGCGCGGCGTGAGTGGCGCTTTATCGTAGATCGCTACGAGATCGTCCTCCTGGGCGCTCATGGTTTCCTCCGGTCATTGTTGTTGTCATTGATTCGTCGATCGACTCGTCGTGCAGGAATGCCAAGACGGCGCGCGCGACAGCGGCGGGATCCTGCAGGGTGGCGAC
>DATGZZ010000001.1:0-16313 GCA_035296945.1 Reyranella sp. | reverse complement strand
CCGGCACCGCCGGGAGCAGCCGGCCTCGGCATCGAGCCGATGGCCCTGCTGTGGCGCGCCCTCGCCTGCTTCGCCGGCGGCTGCGGCTACGGCATCCTGTTCAACAATCCGCTGCGCACCGTGCTGGTCGTCGCCCTCCTGACGCTGGTGGGCAACGAGATCAGGCTGGCATTGCACGACCTGGGCTTCGGCCTGCCGAGCGCCACGTTCTTCGGCGCGCTCGCCGTCGGGCTGGGCGCGTCGCTGGTGCGCGAGCCGCTGCACGTGCCGCGCATCGCGCTCACGGTGCCCAGCATCATCATGATGACGCCCGGCCTCTACGCCTTCCAGACCATCGTGTTCCTCAACCAGGGCAAGGTGACCGACGCCATCGCCGCGGGGGCCGTCTGCTGCTTCGCCGTCGGCGCCATGGCCATGGGCCTGATCGCCGCCCGGTTCGTCACGGAGCGGCGCTGGCGGTTCGAGCGGTAAGCGCCCCCCCGCATCAGCGATCTACTTGGCGATGCAATTGACGACGCAGGCGCTTAGATCGCGATTGCATTGCAGCTTGTTGGGGCCGTCGGGAAGGGACTTGCAGCTGCTGCCGACCCTCTGCTCGCACTGGCTCTGGCAAAGCTGCGGAGACGCTGCCGGGGGCTGGGACGTCTGGGCCTGCGACTGAGCCGGGCCAAGCCAGACGACACCTGCGGTCGCACAGGCAAGAAAGGCATGCAGCTTCATGGTGGTCACTCCCATCCGGATCAGTTCGCCCCAGTCACTCCGTCGCGACGTATGGCTTTACCATCTTCGCCGGATCGACGACGCGGTCGAACTCGGCCTCGGTGACATAGGCGAGCTTCAATGCTGCTTGCTTCAGGGTCAAGTCGTTGTCCATCGCGTAGTGGGCGATCTTCGACGCCTTGTCGTAGCCGATCACCGGGGCCAGCGCCGTCACCAGCATCAGCGAGCGGTCGACATATTCCTTGATCTTCTTGAGGTTGGGCCTGGTGCCCTCGACCAGGAACTTGCGGAAGTTGGTGCAGCCGTCGGCCATGATCGTGATCGAGTGCGTGATGTTGTAGATCATCAGCGGCTTGTAGACGTTCATCTCGAGATAGCCGCCGGCGCCGCCCATGCCCACCGCGACGTCGTTGGCCATCACTTGGACCGCGATCATGCTGAGCGCCTCGCACTGGGTCGGGTTGACCTTGCCCGGCATGATCGACGAGCCGGGCTCGTTCTCGGGGATTTCCAGCTCGGCGAAGCCGGCGCGCGGGCCGCACGACATCAGGCGGATGTCGTTGGCGATCTTGTAGAGCGAGGCGGCGAGCGTGCGGAAGGTGCCTGAAAGCTGCACCAGCGCATCGTGCGCGCCCTGCACCGTGAACTTGTTGGGCGCGGTGATGAACGGCAGCTTGGTGAGCTTGGCGATCTCCGCCGCCGACGCCTCGGCGAAGCCCGGCGCGGCATTGATGCCGGTGCCGACCGCCGTGCCGCCCAGGGCGAGATGGTAGACGCCCTTCAGCGCGTCCTGGAGGCGCTCGATATTGTCCGACAGCATGCCGGCGTAGCCCGACCATTCCTGGCCAAGCGTGATCGGTGTGGCGTCCTGCATGTGGGTGCGGCCGATCTTGACGATGCCGTCCCACGCCTTGGCCTTGGCATCGATCGCGCCGTGCAGCGCCTTGAGCGCCGGCAAGAGCCGCTCGACCGTGTTGAGCGCCGCGGCGATGTACATCACCGACGGGAAGCTGTCGTTCGACGACTGGGACATGTTGACGTGGTCGTTGGGATGGACCGGCGTCTTCGATCCCAGCGGCGTGCCGGCGATCTGGCAGCAGCGGTTGGAGATCACCTCGTTGACGTTCATGTTGAACTGCGTGCCGGAGCCCGTCATCCAGACGTGCAGCGGGAACATGTCGTGGTGCTGGCCGGCCAGGATCTCGTCACAGACCTGGACGATCAGGCCGTGCACCTTGTCGTCGAGCCGCTTGCCGGCATGGTTGGCGTTGGCCGCCGCCTTCTTGAGGATGGCGTAGCCGGTGACCATCTCGCGCGGGATGAGATCCTTGCCGATGCTGAAATGCTCGAGCGAGCGCTGGGTCTGCGCGCCCCACAACTTGTCGGCCGGCACGCTCACTTCACCGAGGCTGTCGGTCTCCTTGCGTACGTCTGCCACGGGGCGCTCCTGTGATGGCCAATGTCTTAAGTACGTCTTCCTCCTCTCCCCCGCTAGGGGGAGAGGCTGGGTGAGGGGGTTACAGAGAGCCTTCGAAGCCCCCTCGCCTAGCCTCTCCCCCTAGCGGGGGAGAGGAACATGAAAGGAAGAAGGGCAATGTAATTCCCTAGTCGTTGGTCGGCCTGGCCCTGAGCGACTTCAGCGTCCCGTGCTTCTTCTTGTCGTCCAGCCGCCGGCGCTTGCTCGCCTTGGGGGGCCTGGTCTTCTTGCGCGGTATCGGCGGGCGGGCGGCGGTCCGCACCAGCTCGATCAGGCGGGCCAGCGCCTCCTCGCGGTTGCGCTTCTGGCTGCGCTCGCCCTGCGCCACCAGCACCAGCACACCTTCGCGCGTCAGCCGCCGGCCGGCCAGCCGCTCCAGGCGCTGGCGCACATCGTCGGGCAGCGACGGCGAATGGCGCACGTCGAAGCGCAGCTGCACCGCCGTCGAGGTCTTGTTGACGTGCTGGCCGCCCGGACCGGTGGCGCGCACGAAGCTTTCTTCGATCTCGGCCGGATCGATCGTGAGCGCACCCGATATCCAGATCGGCGCGGCCTTGTGAGACCCGGCCGCGCCCGACATCACTCGCGTCCGCCGGCCTTGCGCAGCATGGCCTCGATGGCGGGCTTGCTGGCCTGGCGGGCATACGCGAGCGGCGTACGGCCGGTGAAGTCGGCCTTGTTGGGATCGGCCTTCTTGGCCAGCAGCGCGCGCACCACCTCGGCATAGCCGCGGCGGGCGGCAATGGAGAGCGCCGTGGCACCCTGGCGGGTCTGCGTGTCGGGCCTCGCATTCTTCGACAGCAGCATCTCGACGATGTCGACATCGCCGCGTTCGGACGCCCGGATCAGCGACGTGTAGCCCTCCCTGTCCGCGCCGTCGACGGCGGCGCCGCCTTTGAGCAGGGTCTCGACGACAGGGATCTGCCCCGCGACCACCGCGACCATCAGCAACGGCTGGCCGTTGTTATCTGTCTGATTGGCGCTCTCGCCTTTCAGCAGGGCACTGCGCACCTTCTCTTCGTCGCCTTCGCGCACCGCCTTGACGATGGGCTTGAGCGTGAGCCCTTCGATCTGCGCCAGCGCCGGATTCGTGCCGACCAGGATTGCCGGCGGGACGACAGCCAGCGCCAGGACGTCTCGGCGTTTCATCCGCCCCTCCGCGTTGCCTGATAGCGTGCTTCGATGGCGTCCCAGATCTGCGCCTCGAGTGCCACACCGTCAAAGCGGTTGATCTGTTGCAGGCCGGTCGGCGAGGTGACGTTGATCTCGGTGAGATAGTTGCCGATCACGTCGATGCCGACGAACAGCAGGCCGCGCTTGGCAAGCTCGGGACCGATGATGTCGCACAGTTCCTGGTCGCGCTTGGTCAAGATGTCCTTCACCGCCACGCCGCCGACATGCATGTTCGACCGCGCCTCGCCCTCGGCCGGCACGCGGTTGATGACGCCGACGGCCTTGCCGTCGATCAGGATGATGCGCTTGTCGCCCTTGCGCACCTCGGGCAGGTAGCGCTGGGCGATCACCGGCTCGCGGCTGCGCTGGGAGAACATCTCGAGCAGCGAATTGAAGTTCTCGTCGTCCGGCCGCACGCGGAACACGCCGGCGCCGCCGTTGCCGAACAATGGCTTCAGGATGATGTCCTTGTGCTCGTCGCGGAACGCGCGGATGGCGCGGGCATCCGAGCAGATCAGGGTCGGCGGCATAACGTTGTCGAAGTGCGTGACGAACAGCTTCTCCGGCGCATTGCGCACGCTCGCCGGGTCGTTCACCACCAGGGTCTTGGGATGGATGTGCTCGAGGATGTGGGTGGTCGTGATGTAGGACATGTCGAACGGCGGGTCCTGGCGCAGCAGCACCACGTCGAGTGTCGCGAGATCGATCATCTCCGGCGCACCCAGGGTGAAGTGGTTGCCCTTCTCGCGCCTGAGCTTCATCGGCTGGGCACGGGCCAGCACCTTGCGGTCGCGGAAGATCAGGTCGGGCGGCGTGTAGTGCCAGACCGCATAGCCGCGCCGCTCGGCCTCGAGGCCCAGCACGAAGGTCGAATCGCCATCGATGTCGATGCTCGACACATGGTCCATCTGGATGGCGACGTTCAGCTTCATGGCTGGTGATTCCTAGAACGGATACCGAGTGGTCACTTCCTCCCCAGCTTCGCTGGGGAGGTGTCGGCGTCTTACGCCGACGGAGGGGTCATGAGCATCAGTCGTGGTGCTCATGACCCCTCCGCCCCGTATGACGGGGCACCTCCCCTTCGCGGATTCCGCGAAGGGGAGGCAAGCTCCGTCAGGCGCTCGGGATTCAGTTAAGCCCCCGCCGCAGTTCCTGCAACAGGCTCGACACACGCTCGCGCACCGCCGGGTCACCCGCGGCGCCCTCGATATCGAGGAAACGCTCGAACGCCGCAATGGCCGCCCGCCGCTTGTCCAGCCGGGCATTGAGCTGGCCGGCCTCGAACAGCAGTTCCGGCCGGTCCGGCGCGATCGCCAGCATGCGGTCGAGCGACTGCGCCGCGGTCGGCCAGTCCTCGCGGTTGGCCAGCCGCAGACGGACGTTGTTCTCCAGCCGCAGCAGCACGTCGCGGTCCGACACCGGATCGAAATGCTGCGGACTGAGCTCGGCCTCGGGCCCCAGCACCTGGCGCAGCAGGGCGCGCAGATCGGCGGCGTCGCGCACTGTTCCGTCATTGAAGGGATCGACCACGTGGCGCGCGCCGTCGATGCCGATGCGGATCAGGAAATGCGCGGGGAAGGCCAGGCCCTCGGCTTCCCAACCCTGGCGGCGGGCGACGTCGAGGTAGAGGATCGACAGCGCCACCGGCAGGCCCTTGCGCCGCTCGATGACGCGCACGAGGTCGGCGTTCTGCAGGTCGTCGTAGGAGTCGGTGTCGCCGCGGTAGCCGTAGGAGCGCGCGATCACCTCGGCGAGCGCCTCGGGTACGGCGCCGCGGCGGCGCACGAGGTCGGCGAGATCGGACGCCATCGACGCGACATGCTGGCGGAACGGCGCGAGATCGATCGGCTCGCCGCGACGCAGCACGCTCAGCGTCAGCGCCGCCTCGAGAAGGTCGAGACGCTGTCCGTCGCCGGCGCAGAGATCGCTGAGCCGGGAGAGCTTGCCTTCAGACGGGGCCAATCATCGCTCCTGGCATCGCTCCTGGCATCGCTCCTGGCATCACTCCGGCGCCCGCCAGACATCGGGCAGATGGCGCGGCCAGAGCCCGCCCACCAGCACGGCGTCGAAGCGCACCGAATGGTCGGCATAGTGTGGATGGCGCGCCAAGTAGAGGCTGGCCGCGCGGGCCACCCGCCCGAACTGGCGGCTGCCGAGCGCGTCGGTCGCGGTGAGGAAATCGGCGCGCGCCTTGACCTCGACGAAAGCCAGGATGCCGCCGCGCCGCACCACGATGTCGATCTCGCCGAGCTTGGTCTTGTAGCGCCGCGCCAGCACCGAATAGCCGGCGAGCCGCAGCCGCCACACGGCGCGCCATTCGGCGACATGGCCCAGCCGATGGGCCGCCTGGCGCGCCTGGATCGTCATGACGTCACCCTCATGACTGGGCCTCGCGTCTCAGCTCGAGCGCGCGGGCATAGACGTCGCGGCGCTTCAGCCCGTAGCGGGCGGCAACCTCGGCCGCTGCGTCCTTGACCGAGGCGCCCGCCAATGCCGTGCGCAGTGCCTCGTCGAGCACGCCGGCCTGCGGCGCCGCCTCCTCGGCGGGCGCGCCGATCACGATGGCGATCTCGCCCTTGACGTCGGGATGACGGGCATAGTGCGCGGCAAGCTCGCTCAAGGACTCGCGGCGCACTTCCTCGAACAGCTTGGTGAGCTCGCGCGCCACCGCGGCCGGCCGCGCTCCTAAAAGCTCGGCGAGGTCGACCAATGACGCGGCAAGCCGGTGCGGCGCCTCGAAGAACACCAGCGTTGATGGCAGCGACGCCACCGCGCCGATCGCGCGACGCCGTTCGCTCGCCTTGGCCGGCAGGAAGCCGCCGAAGAAGAAGCGGTCGGTCGGCAGGCCGGAGAGCGCCAAGGCCATCGGCACGGCGGAGGCGCCCGGCGCGGCTGTGACGGCAAGGCCGCGGGCCAGAGCTGCACGGACCAGGCGATAACCGGGATCGGAGATCAGCGGCATGCCGGCATCCGATACCAGCGCCACCCGCTTGCCCGCCTCCAGGGCGCGCACGATCTTCGGCTCGTTGGCGTCCTGGGTGGCGTCGCTGTAGGCCACGGTGGGGGCGGAGATGCCGTAGTGGCTGGCAAGCTTGGCGAACACGCGGGTGTCCTCGCAGGCGATCAGGTCGGCCGCATGCAGGACATCAAGCGCACGCAGCGTGATGTCACGCATATTGCCGATCGGCGTGGCAACAATATGCAGGCCGGCCGCCAGCGGCGGTTTACGCGGCGCCTGCCCATCGCTAGCTTGTGACCGTTCGTCCCCGTCCATCTGCAGCCGTTCGCCGGAGTTTCGCGCCGATGCGCCAGTCTCTATTCGCGCTTGCCACCGCGGCCTTCCTGTTGGCGGCCTGTGGCGGGTCACCCAAGACTAGCACGTCGGGCACGCAGTCCACGACCGTGACGGCGTCCGTCGGCTCGCCCGTCACCGCCTCGGGCAAGACGCGCATCGCGCTCCTGCTGCCGCTCAGCGGGCGGTCCGCGCCGGTCGGCCAATCCCTGCAGCAGGCCGCCGAAATGGCCCTGTTCGACACCGGCGCCAAGGAGCTGGCGCTGGCCGCCTATGACAGCGGCGAGACCGCCGATACCGCCGTCGAGGCCTACCGCAAGGCCCGCATCGACGGCGCCGCCCTGGTGCTGGGGCCGTTGTTCGGCACCTCGGCCACGGCGCTGGCGCCCCTGGTGGGCCAAGGCGGCGCCAACGTCGTGTCGTTCTCCAACGACGAGCAGGCGGCCCAGCGCGGCGTCTGGATCATGGGCATCGCCGCCCCGCCCCAGGTGCGCCGCGTCGTCGACCATGCCGTCGATGCCGGCATCAAGCGCTTCGCCGTCTTCGCGCCGCAGACGTCCTACGGCCAGCAGATGGTGCAGGCCCTGGAGAGCCAAGTCACGATCCGCGGCGGCAAGGTGGCGGCGATCGAGCTGTTCGACGCCAACAGCGCCGATCTCAACACGCCGGCGCGGCGGCTGGCCGAGGCCTCCCGGGGCGAGGACAAGCTCGCCGTGCTGGTGCCGGTGGCGCCGCCGCGGCTCGCCGCGGCGCTGGCCGCGCTGGCGGCGGCGGGAATCGACAACAAGTCGGTGCAGCTGATCGGCACGGGCGTGTGGGACGTGCCCAACATCGGCTCGGAGGTCATGCTGCGCGGCGCCTGGTATGCCGCGCCCGACCCGGCCAAGCGGGCCGATTTCGAACGGCGCTTCCTGTCGACCTACGGCCGGCCGCCGCACCGCCTGGCAACGCTCGCCTACGACGGCGTGTCGCTGGCCGGCCACCTGGCGCGGCTGAAGCAGGGCGGCGATTTCTCGGCCGAGGCCATCACCAACCCCAACGGCTGGTCGGGCGTCGACGGCATCCTCCGCTTCCTGCCCAATGGGCGGTCGGAGCGCGCGCTGGCGGTGATCGCCGTGCAAGCCGGCCCCGGCACGGTGGTGAGCCCCGCGCCCACGAGCTTCACCAAGCCGGTGAACTGAGAATGGCTAGCTGACTGGCATGGCTCTGCCCCGCGCGATCCTGTTCGATCTCGACGACACGCTGATCCGGGCCTACGCCCAGCCCGAGGAGGCGTGGCGTCGCCTGCTCGACACCTTCGCCGAGCCGCTCGACGCGCCTGATGCGCCGGCAATCGAGCGCGTGCGCGTGGCGGTGATGGACGAGGCCCGCAGCCTGTGGTCCGACCAGACGATCGCCGCCAAATGGCGACTCGACATTCCCGGCGCGCGGCGCCTGGCGACGCGGCGCGGGCTGGCCCGGCTGGGCTATGACGACGAAGCGCTGGCCGACAGGATCGCCGATGCCTTCACCGAGATGCGTCGCCAGGAATACCGGCTCTATCCCGACGCCCACACGACGGTCGATGCGCTGCGCCAGGCCGGCGTGAAGCTCGCCCTGGTCACCAACGGCGCCTCGGCGACGCAGCGCGACAAGATCACCCGTTTCGATCTCGCCCATCGTTTCGACCATATCCAGATCGAGGGCGAATTCGGCCAGGGCAAGCCCGAGCTTGCGGTCTACCGGCACGCGCTGGAGAAGATCGGCTGCGAGGCCTGCGACGCCTGGATGGTCGGCGACAACTACGAATGGGAAGTGGTGGCGCCGCAGAAGCTCGGCATGTGCGGCATCTGGTACGACCCGTTCGACGCCGGCGTGCCGGCGACCGCGACGGCCAAGCCGACGCGGGTGATCAAGCGGCTGGCTGAGCTGGTGGAGTAAGGCTCAACTCCAACGCCCCTCTCTCTTATTCCCTCCCCCGTCATACGGGGGAGGGTAAGGGAGGGGGAAGGCCCCGCGAAGAATCTCGAAAAGACGAAGATCAGAATCCGATCTGAAATCAGCGACAGCACGAGTGTGGCTCGCCCCCTCCCTACCCTCCCCCGTAAGACGGGGGAGGAGAGAGAAAGAAGGAGCTACCGCCCCGCCCTGTCGGACGGCAGCTTGTCCGCGGTCTGCAGCATCAGGCGATCGACGCGGCCGCCCTGCACCAGGTGCTTCTCGAGCACCTCGTCGACGTCTTCCTTGGTCGGGCAGGCGTACCAGACGCCTTCGGGATAGATCACCATCGTCGGCCCGAGTTCGCAGCGATCGAGGCAGCCGGCGTTGTTGATGCGCACGTTCTTCAGCCCCAGCGCCTTGGCGCGGGCCTTCATGTGGTCGCGCAGCGCCTCGCCGTTCTTCTCCGCGCAGCAGCCGCGCGGATGGCCGGCCGGCCGGCGGTTGGTGCAGCAGAAGACGTGAGCTTCGTAGTATGGCTTGGGATCACCTGGCTTCTCACGCTCGCTCATCACTCATTCCTTCTTGCCGCCGCTGGTGGCGATGTTGGCGAGCTGGGACCAGAACGCCTGTTGCATCTGCTGCATCTGCTCCATGCCCTGCATGGAGGCGGGCAGCCAGGTCTTGAAGACCGTCTCGGGGTTCATGGCGCCCAGGCTGGAGCGCAGGCGCTCCTCAATCTCGCCCATGATGCGATCCTGCATCGGCTTGATGTCGGGCAGGCCGAAGAAGGCGCGCGCCTCCTCGGGCGTGCAGGACACTTCGACATTGACCTTCATGCTTTCTCTCCGTTTTGCGCCACCTTAGGCGATCTCGGGCCGGCCGGCCATGCTATGACCGGCCATGGTCACGCCCTGGCTGGAAAAGAACCCGCGCGCCGCAAAAGCCCTGAAATTCGGGCGCGATCAGCAATTCGTCGTCAACCCCAACGGCATTGCCGAGCTGTGCGAGGATTTGAAGCAGTGCCCCCGGCACTCAGCCACGCCGCTCGTTGCCCTGCCGGCGCTGGCCGAACGACTGGGCCTGGGCGAGATCCGCGTCAAGGACGAGAGCCAGCGCTTCGGCTTCGGCGCCTTCAAGGCGCTGGGCGGGGTGATCGCCGTCTACAACGTCCTCTCGGGCGCGGTCGGCGAGGCTTACCATTTCAGCACGAGCTTCGCCGACGTCATGAACGGCAAGCACAAGGAGGTCACCAGCCCGTTCGTGTTCTCGACCGCGAGCTCGGGCAACCACGGCCGCTCGGTCGCCGCCGGCGCCAAGCTGTTCGGCAACCGCTGTGTGATCTTCCTGCCCAAGTTCACGTCGGCCGAAAAGGAAGCCGCGATCCGCGCGCGCGGCGCCGAGGTGATCCGTATCGACGGCGACTACGACACCGCCGTCGCCGAGTGCAAGCGCCGCTCGCAGGAGAACGGCTGGACGATCATCTCCGACACCTCGTGGGAAGGCTACGATTCGGTGCCGCGCAGCGTCATGCGCGGCTATTGCGTGCTGGTGCACGAGGCGATCGTGCAATGGCCAGAGGGACCGACGCACGTCTTCGTGCAGGCCGGCGTCGGCGGGCTGGCCGCCGCGGTGATCGGCTATCTGTGGGCGGCGTTGCCGCACCGGCCGACCTTCATCGTCGTCGAGCCCGAGAGTGCCGACTGCTGGTTCCAGAGCAACCTTTCAGGCAAGCCGACGCTGGCCAGCGGCAATGCCGACACGGTCATGGGCGGGCTCGCCTGCCGCGAGATCTCGCCGGTAACCTGGCCGGTCGTGGGTGAGGCGACGGACTGGTTCATGACCATCGAGGAAGACCAGGTCATGCCGGCGCGCCGGCTGCTCGCCCATCCGCTCGATGGCGATCCCGCGATCGCGTCAGGCCCCTCCGGCTGCGCCGGCTTGGCTGGCCTCGCGCGCGCCTGCACCGAGGAGGCCGCTTTCAAGGCGCTGAAACTCGACCGCCGTTCCCGCGTGCTGTTGATCAACAGCGAAGGCAACCTGGGAGAAGAGCCGGCTTGAGGCGACACTCATGAGCGCCGCGAAGGCACGTCTCGACCGCTTCGACCGTCTGGTCGTCGCTCTGGCCATCCTTGTCCTGTGCGCCGCCCTGGCCATCGCAGCCCGGCCACCCAACGCCTTTTTCAACGAGCCTCTGCTCGACGACGGCTACTACGTGTTGACGATCGCCCGCCGGATTGGCCTGGGCCAAGGCGTTACCTACGACGGAACGGCTCTGTCCAACGGCTTTCAACCGCTTTGGGTGTTCCTGTGCGCTCCGCTTTTCTGGTTGAGCGACGGCGACCGCATCAGCGGCATTCGCTACGTCCTCGTCCTTCATTGGCTGCTCTATGCGCTCGGCGCCCTTCTGGCAGCAGCGCTGGCCGAACGGCTCTTTGCCAAATCGACCGATCGCCCGCGGTCGGCGGCACTCATCGCTGCATTGGTCTTCCTGTCCAGCTCGTTCATATGGACCAACGGCTTCAATGGCCTCGAGACGTCGCTGTCGATCGTCTGTCTGCTGGCCGCCATCCTTTGCTACGTGTCGATTGACCGAAAGAACCGGCTTCACCTTGCCGGCTGCGGTGCCCTGCTCGGCGTTGTCGTGCTGGCGCGCGTCGATGCGGTGTTCTTCGTCATCCTGCTCAGCGCCATACAGCTGGTGCGCGGAAGCGTCGGCTGGCAGGAGCGGATCGTCAGCGCCCTCTGCCTCGCGGGGCCGGCCTTCCTCGTTTCGTCGCCCTGGTGGGCATACAATGTGATCGCCTTTGGCCATCTCACCCCGTCAAGCGGCCTTGCCCTGCAGGACTGGGCGCCGACCGGGTCCAGGTACATGACCAGCGTCGCGGCGTTGGTTCGCGCCCTCACGCCCATGGTCGATTTCCTGAATAGCGATACCTGGCCGCGCGCGATCGCACGCGCGCCTCTCCTGGGACTGGCAATCTGGTGGACATGGCCCGACCTGCGCGCGCTTTTCAGAGGACTCGATCGGTCGCTCGCTGAAATCCTGATCGCTCTTGCCCTCTTCGTCGCCGTGCTTGCCGTGTGGTACCCGTCATCGTCGTGGGCCAGTTTCTTCTATTCCCGGTATTTTGCCCCGGCATCGATCATCGGCGTCTGGTTCTGGACTTTCGTCGTCCTCAAATTCGTTCAACGCGTTGATCGAAATCTGGTGACTGCCGGATTGGCCCTGATCGCGGCCCAGATTCCCGTTCTTGTGGTCCTCCATTCGGACGCGAGCTACCACCAGCCCGCGATGATTGGCGAGCAGGTCCCGTTGGTCGGCGATCGCGTCCCGCCGAACGACCTGGTGGGCGCCGTGCAGTCCGGGACGCTCGGCTTCTTGCGCGATCGCGTCGTCAATCTCGACGGTCGCGTCAACTTCGAGGCATTGGGTCGCCGCCACGACATGGCGCAGTATCTGCGTGAAAAGGATATCCGCTGGTTCGCGGACTGGCCGTTCCTGGTCCACGAATATCTGGGGCCCGATCCCGCGAAGTCAGGATGGTCGCCCGTTGCAACCAAGGGCTCGATGACGCTTTACCGCTACGACGGTCGATAGAAAGAGCAGCCCCATGGCAGAGAGCCGCAATCGCCTGGCCACCGAGACCAGTCCCTACCTGCTGCAGCATGCCGACAACCCCGTGCATTGGTGGCCGTGGGGCGAGGCGGCGCTCGCCGAGGCCAAGCGCACCAACCGGCCGATCCTGCTCTCGGTCGGCTATGCCGCCTGCCACTGGTGCCATGTCATGGCGCACGAGAGCTTCGAGGCGCCGGAAGTGGCGGCGCTCATGAACGAGCTGTTCGTCAACATCAAGGTCGACCGCGAGGAGAGGCCCGATGTCGACGCAATCTACATGCAGGCGCTGCAGGTGCTGGGCGAGCCGGGCGGCTGGCCGCTCACCATGTTCTGCACGCCGGCGGGCGAGCCGTTCTGGGGCGGCACCTATTTCCCCCATCCCGCGCGCTACGGCCGGCCGGGCTTCTTGGACGTGCTGCGCGGCGTCTCGCAGGCCTTCCATGACAAGCCGGACGAGGTCGAGACCAACCGCGCGGGCCTGCTGCAGGCGCTGCGTGCCAAGGCAACCAGCAAGGCCGTCGCGTTCAAGGGCGACGGCCCGCCCGTCCCGCTCGATATTCTGGACCAGATCGCCCAGCGCATCGCCGAGGAATGCGATCCGGTGTGGGGCGGCCTCGGACAAGCGCCGAAGTTCCCCTCGCCCTATCTTTTCGAGATGCTGTGGCGCGGCTGGCTGCGCGACCGCAAGAACGAGCGCCTGTTCCAGTCCGTCACCGTCACACTCGATCGCATGTGCCAGGGCGGCATCTACGATCATCTCGGCGGCGGCTTCGCGCGCTACGCCACCGACAACGAATGGCTGATCCCGCATTTCGAGAAGATGCTTTACGACAACGCCCAGCTCGTCGATCTTCTCACCGTGGTCTGGCAGGAGACCAAGAATCCGCTGTACGCCACGCGGATCGCCGAGACCTGCGACTGGGTGCTGCGCGAGATGGTGGCGGAGGGCGGTGGCTTCGCCGCGACCTACGACGCCGACTCAGAGGGCGTCGAAGGCAAGTTCTACGTCTGGGCCGAGGCCGAGATCGATGCCGTGCTGGGCGACGAGGCGACTTTCTTCAAGCAGGTCTATGACGTCACGGCGCAGGGCAACTGGGAGCATCACAGCATCCTGCACCGCAATCGCGCGCCGGCGCTGCTGAGCGAGGCCGAGGAGCGGCGACTGGCGGGCTTGCGCGCCAAGCTGAAGGCGGTGCGCGACAAGCGCGTGTGGCCGGGCTGGGACGACAAGGTCCTGGCCGACTGGAACGGGCTCATGATCGCGGCCCTGGCCAATGCCGCCGTCGTCTTCCAGCGCGATGACTGGCTCGCCGCCGCCGCGCGCGCCTGGCGCTTCGTGATGGAGCAGATGCGCGACGAGCGCGGCCGGCTGTTCCATTCCTGGCGGATCGGCAAGCGCCTGCACCGCGGCACGCTCGATGACTATGCCAACTTGGCGCGCGCCGGCATCGCCCTGTTCGAGGCCACGGGCGAGGGGCGCTACCTGGACGAGGCGAAATCCCTGGTGAGCGTGCTCGACCGTCATTTCGCCGACGATGCGGCCGGCGGCTATTTCATCACCGCGGACGACGCCGCCGACCTGATCGTGCGTACCAAGCATTGCCACGACAATGCGTCACCCGCCGGCAACGGCACGTTGCTCGGCGTGTTCGCGCGCCTGTGGGTGCTGGACGGCGACGAGACCTGGCACGACAAGGCAGAGCGCCAGTTCGCGGCCTTCGCCGGCGAGCTGGAAGGCAATTTCTTCCCGCTGATGACCCTGCTGAACGGCTACGAGACGCTGCAGCGCGCGACTGAGCTTGTGATCGTGGGCGACATGGCCTCTCCCGACACCGAGGCGCTGCGTCGCGCAGTCTATCTGCAAAGCCTTCCCAACAAGATCGTTCGCCGGCTTGCGCCAGACACAGCGCTCCCCACCCATCATCCCGCCGCCGGCAAGGGCCTGGTCGGGAGGAAAGCCGCCCTCTACGTCTGCCACGGCGTGTCGTGCCGTGCGCCCATCGTCGACGCCGGCGAGGTTCAGGGTGCGCTAGGCTGCCCGTAGGCTGGCCAAGCGGCGCGCCCGGACGGCGCCAGTCCTGCGGAGAGGCCACTTGGTCGCCAGCGCCAGACTGAAATCCCGACTGCCTTGGCGCCCAGTTGAAGCTGTTTTGCAAGACGACCGCCGTGCGGTTGGCGCTGATGCGTCTGCGCCAGTATGTTCCCACTCGTTCGGCAGCAGGAAACAGGGAACGATGAGATCAATAATTCTTGCCGCGACGGCGCTGGCTCTGATGCTGACGCTTGGTAGCGAAGCCACTGCGCGCAGTGGCGTGGCACTGCAAAACTACGACAATGTTCCGATCGTAAGAGCGGACAGTGCAATACTCACAAGTGCACGCGTGCGTCAGGCGATCGTCGGTGCGACGCAGCAGGGCAAGTACAAGTGGACGATCTTGGAGGATGCACCAGGGCGCATCGTCACCACCTTCTCCATTCGGAACAAGCACAGCCTCACAGTGGAAATCCGCTATAGCGGAACAGAGTTCAGCGTTGTCTACCGAGACAGCAGCAACCTGAACTACGTACAAGGTGCAAGCGGACCGATCATTCATCCAACCTACAACAAACAGGTAAAAGCGCTGGTTGACGCGATCAATGCGAATCTGCAACGAGCCTGACGCTCGGGAACTGGAGCAGTGATCCTTGCAGGCTATGACCCAGCCGCTGCCGGCCTGGTCGAGGGCAAACCTGCGCTCTGCGTTTGTCAGGGCGCGTCATGCCGCGCGCCGATCGTCGATGCCGGCCGGTCGAAAGAGCGCTAAGCAGCGCGCAAGCCGGCCAAAGTGCGGGCCTGGAGCGCGCGCCTGTCCCGCGGCGAGGCCACATGGGCCGCCAGTGCCAGGCTGAAATCCTGCGCGATCACGTCGTGGGCGAGCACCCAGTCGCCGCGCGCCGCCACAAACGTCCCGTCTGCCATCGCGGCCGGCACCCGATCCGTGCGATCCGTCACGAGCGTCATGCCGTCGCCGGTCGCCTTGCTGATGGCCTCCCGAACCGTCCAGATCCTGTAGAAGGCGGAATGGCCATCCGAGGCGACGGCCCGGCATTCCTCAGCGCCATAGGCGGCCTGCGCCAGGCGATCCAGATCGCGTGCGGGATCCCGATATTCGATGTCGATGCCGACAGGACCCACCGCGCTCGCGGCAGCCGCAACGATGTTTCGGCTATGGGCGATCGAAACGTGGCGGGCGAAGGGTCCACACGCGATGGGCTTCCCCTGCGCATCAGGCTCTATGGTCCAGCCTGTGCCGCCCAATGCCATCAGTAGTTGCCCAGCCAGCGCCCGCCCGGTTGCCGTGCGTCCGGATCGGTCCGGCGAGAGAGCGGGCGCGGTCGCCCAAAGGATGGAAAGTCCGTCGGCCATCGTCCCTATCGGCCCAATCTTTCGCATAAATCGAGCGAATTTGCCGGCGAGGTAGTTCCCAACCGAGACTATCGTCATGCGGGAATCGCCGCATCGATCACATCGCGATTGAGAACCTGGGCGCATACAACTAGCATGGCGGTGGGGCAGAAAGAGGGAGGAAGCTATCCATCGTTTCGTGATTCTCTTGGTCGCGCTCACAGTGGGCGCGTGCCAGAAGATACAGCCGATCTATAGCGTCCAGGGACACCCGGTGCCGGCGGCTTCGGCGAACTTGGCGCCGGATCAGGTCATGCAACTCATCGTCAGCACCGCACGGTCGAAGGGTTGGACGATCGACCCGATCAACCCGATGCAAGTGCGCGCCACGCAGAAATGGCGCAGCCATTCGGCGACGGTCATCATCACCACCGACGGCAGGACCTACTCGATCTATTTTGATGGAGCGGCCAACCTGTCCCAGAGCGGCGGCGTCGTCCACCGCGAGTACAACGAGCGGGTGCACGCGCTCGAGGATGAAATCGACAAGCGATTGCAACAGCGTCCATAGCCCGGATCCCAAGATGGTCGATGGAGCGACGGCGACATGCAACTTCCGGAATACTGAAGCGGCATCGGCCGCCTCGGTGACCGGCGCCTTGCGCTTCTCGATCCTCAACTGGTCGGCGTGGATGCCCGGCCGGGAGACGCGCGCCGCCTGGTGTTCCTG